>JAZSAA010000469.1:0-7214 GCA_045601625.1 Clostridia bacterium
AGCGGCGCGGTTTTCAAATTTTCAATTTGAAAATCCGCGGTTTCGGCCTTCGGCCGAAACTGACTTGCCCGAATTGGAAATTCGGTCAAGTCACCAGCCCTGACGGATTTGTTTGATTAAAGGGAAACGGCAGAGGTTTCATCGTTTCTTGATCCCTTGAATCAAAAGAAATCCGTTAGGATTTCCTCCTCCACTAACCACTAAATACTAAATACTAACCACTGAAATTCTGATTTGTCGCCCCGCGACAAATCAGAATTTGCGCGACTGAACATTTGAAGCCAAACAGAAGCTCCTGTGCTTCGCAATGCCTTCGGCGAACGCTTCACTTCGGATGACATCGTTCCCCTTGCCATCCTGAGCGGCGCGAAGGATCTTTTCCGGGAGTATCACGGATGATCCCCGTTATTCCTCGTCCGCCTCGGCGATCTCCAGGTACTTCTCGAAAACCGCGTCCAGCTCGGCCTCGTCGTCCACGGTGGCGTAGACGTCGTTGCCCTCGCCGTCGGTCTCGATGCGCAGGATCACCAGCTCGTCCTCGCTGACGTCCTCCATCTCGTCCAGCGGCACCAGGCAGATGTAGGGCCTGCCCTCGTGCTCCAGCGTCATAAGGTGCTCGAAGCGCACGGCGTTGCCGTCCTCGTCCACCAGTTCGACGACGTTCTCCTGCTCCATATCCAGGTCGTGGTTCATGTTCTCGCTCATATGCCATACCCCTCTTAGATAGATTTTAGGTCGCTCTTCCTCGCGCCAGCCGCCGGCGTCCATGAAGCTCTGCAGGATATACGTGGCAGCCAGCTGGTCGATGGTTTCCTTGCGCTTCGACCGGCGCACGTTGGCCTCGAGCAGCACGCTCCTGGCCTGTTTGGTGGTCAGGCGCTCGTCCTGATACCTGATTTGCAGGCCCTTCCCGGCGAGGTAGTCGGCGAAGGCCTGGGCGTGCTGGGCCTGAACGCCCTCGCTGCCGTCCATGTTGCGCGGCAGGCCGCACAGGACCCGGTCGGTTTCGTATTGGCGGCACAGCTCCAGCACGCGGTCGGCATCCTTCCCGAAGCCCTTTACCCAGATCGTTTCCACGGCCTGGGCCGTCAGGTTCAGCGGGTCGGTGACGGCCACGCCGATGCGCTTGTCGCCGATGTCCAGGCAGATCACCCGCATCGCTCACACCACCTTTATGCAGAACTGGGGACACGCCCTGGCGCAGTACCCGCAGAATACGCACTTCGATTGATCGACGACGGCGCGCCCGTCCACCACGGCGATGGCGTGCTGCCGGCAGCGCCCGGCGCAGCGGCCGCAGCCCTCGCACCAGTCGTGGACCATCATGCGCCGCTTGCGATGGCGCAGGGCGTCCAGCCGACCCTCGTCCGCCTGACCGTCGAAGAACGCCACGTTGGCGTCGATCTCCTGCCGGGTCTGCATGCCCATGGCCACGGCGTCCAGCAGCGGGTTCTCCGCCGCGTATTTCAGGGCCTCGCCGCTGGAGGCGATCAGGTGGCCCCCGCCCAGCGGCTTCATGGCGAAAATGCCGATGTTGTGGGCGCGGGCGGGGGCGATGGCGTCCTCCATGTCCTGGCGGGACCCGTCCTGTATGCCGACGCCGCCCACGTTGATCAGCGGGTGGATGACGTCGATCATGCCGAAGCGGGGGGCGGCCTTCACGCAGGCGCAGAAGTGGGTGCTGACGCCCACCGCGCCGATGTGGCCCTTCGCCTTCTGCTCCGCGAGGTAGTCGAGGGCCTCCTCGTGGCCCCGCAGCGTGTACAGCGACTCCTGCTCGTGGAGCATGAACAGGTCGATGTAGTCCCGGCCCACGCCCTCAAAGGCGCGCTCCAGAGCGGCCCGGGCGGTTTCGCGGTCGTAGCAGTAGGCCTTGGTGCTGATCACATAGTCCGGGGCGTCCTTCAGCGCCAGCTTAATGTGGGGATAGGTGCCGTACAGGTCGGCGGTGTCGAGGAAGCGCACGCCCCGTTCGTAGGCGTAGACCAGCAGGTCGGCCCCCTCCCGGGGCGAAAGGCCGCACTGCAGCGGCGACATGGTCAGCGTGCCAAAGCACAGCTGTGAAACGGTCAGGCCGCTGCGCCCCAGCGTTCGCGTCTGCATGTTTCAGGTGTTCCTTTCCGGTTCAAACCCGTTTGTATGCCGCAGGGCTGGAAATATTCGTATTCCCAGCCCTGTATGAATATTTAGGCGATGCTGTCGGCTCAGAATGGTCAATCCTTGTCATGCTCGGTGACGTAGAAGCGCACGAACTCCTCCAACAGCTCGTCCCTCTCCAGCCTGCGGATCAGGGAGCGGGCGTTGTTGTAGCTGGTTATGTAGGTGGGGTCGCCGGAGATGATATAGCCCACCATCTGCATGATCGGATCGTGGCCCTTGGCCTTCAACGCCTGATAGACCACCTCGATGATCTCAGCCGCCGATTCCGGCGCGTCCGCGGGGATGCGGAAGTGCCTCGTTTCGTCCATTCTGCTGTTCATAGCGCACCGCCTTTCGAGCACAGCATATCACATTCAAAACCATTATAACACACAATGATGAAAAGATCAAATGTTTTCATAATTTTGAACCAAAATTCTAAATACCGTTCGCAGCGCCATCATCACCGGCAGCGCCGCCAGCATTCCCGCCACGCCGCCCAGGCGCGCCCCGGCGAAGATGCCCACCAGCACCGCCGCCGGCGAAAAGCCGCTGAGGCTGCCCATGATGCGGGGGGAGATCCACGAGCCGTCCAGCTGCTGCACAAGGTTCAGCGCCAGCAGGGTCAGCGCCGCCCTCTGCCAGCCGTCGCCCAGCGCGATGAGCACCGCCGGCACGCCGCCGATGAACGGACCGAAATAGGGAATCATATTGAGCAGCCCGATGATCAGCCCCAGGGCCAGCGCGTTCCCCAGCCCCACCAGCGTCAGCGCCGCCACCGACAGCAGCGATACCGCCCCGGCCACCAGCAGCTGGCCCTGCAGGTACAGCCGCAGCTCCCGGCAGACGGCGTTGCCCATGCGCACCGCGGTGGGCCGCGCCGCCAGGGGCAGCAGCAGCTCAAGCCGAAGCAGCAGCCGCTCCCGGTCGCACAGGAAGAAGAAGGCCAGCACCGCCATCATCGAGAGCTGCCCGATGCCGTCCGCCACGTTGACCGCCAGGCCCAGCGTGCCGCCGGCGAGGCCGGACAGCGGGGCCATCAGCCCGGAGACGTCGAGCCTGGGCAGTTCAAGGGCGGGCATGTGGGCCTGGATCGACCGGCGCAGCCCTTCCATCCAGTCGGTCAGCCCCGCGATGGAGCCGGGCAGCGCCTGCACCAGCGCCGTCAACTGGCGATAGACCGGGGGCACCAGCAGCCACAGCAGCCCGCCTGCCAGGACGGCGATGGTCAAAAGCGCCGCCAATGCCGCCGCGGGGCGGGGGAGCCTGCCCTCGTACAGCCGGGCGAGGGGAGCCGCCACAAAGCAAAGCAGCCCCGCGCCCAGCACCAGCGCGCCAACCTGCAACAGCAGCCCGCGAAGGGCAAAGCCCAGGGCGGCCAGGGCCAGCGCAGCGCCGCCGACGGCCACCTGCCGCCGGGAAGGCGGCTCGAGCCGAAGCTGCATGGCGATCCCCTCCATAGAATTGGTTGTCGGTTCCGTAGCGGCGGCGCCTGCGCCGCCATGGGGCGGCCCGGAGGCCGCCGCCACATACCTGGGGTTACAGCTTCTTCACGATGTCATCCGCCTTGTCGGAGATCCAGCTGCCCGTCTGGCGGGCCTTCTGGTTCCATCGCTTCTCCGTCTGCCAGTTCATGATGCCGAACACCGTCGCCGCCGATCCGCCGATCAGCATGCCGGTGATCAGGCCCTTCATCAATCCACCCTTCATGCGCTCCCTCCTCCCTCGTCTTTTCGGCGGGCTCGATGACGACCTCGCCGTTGTCCGGATTCACGGTATAGCGCGTGACGCGCTGGCGGCTGTGGACCAGGTCGTCCCACAGGCCGGCGGAGAGCTCCAGTGCGCATACGGCGAAGCTCAGCTCGTCGATCTCGGCCCCGGTGATGGCTCCCATCCTGCGCCCGTCGGTGGACACCGCCCGCTTCAAAAGCGGCTTCGACCGCATGGGCCTGCGCCTGCCGCGGTCGTCGGCCATGACGGCCACCCGGCCCAGCATTTCAAGGCGCTCCGCAGGGATGTACCGCGTGCCCAGCAGCCCGGAGGCGACCCATATGCCCGCCAGCTGCCGCAGATCCGCGGTCAGCTCGGCGCGCAACACCCGGCCGATCCTGCGGCTGCCGCAGATCACGCTCATTCCCGTCAGGGAGCGCAGCTTGCGCATGGGCCTCGCCTCCGTTTTCGTCGCGTTCCGGCACGCCTATTATCTGCCGCCGTCGCGCCGCGCTTGCGCGCCAATTTTTGTCGGCCGGGCGGCGGCGGATCAGTCTGCGCGGGTAATATTTGTCACAGGCAAACCTGTTGCCGTATCCGGCGGTCCATGCTATAATCATGGTGTCAACCGGTATTGACAGAATAATGATATGCATACGCCGAGAGGGATAGTACTGCACATTTCTTTTCCTGTCGACGTATTGGACACAGTTTTGACAAACAATTGTGTTACATTTATAATGTGCCATCAATATCCCCCTAAAGGAGGCATCGACATGGATGAGCTACGCAGCGGCTACAAGATACTGGTTGCCGATGATGATACGAACGTGCATCAGTCCCTGAACGCCTATTTCCGCCGGGAGGGCTATCAGATGATATCCACCTACGACGGCAACCAGGCGCTGGAGCAGGTCAGGCGCATGCGCCCGGACATCGTGATCCTGGATATCATGATGCCCGGCATGGACGGCCTGATGCTGTGCCGGGAGATCCGCAAGGAAACCAACATTCCCATCATCATGCTCACAGCCAAGGGCGAGGAGTTCGACAAGCTGCTGGGCCTGGAGATGGGCGCGGACGACTACATCACCAAGCCCTTCAGCCCCCGGGAGGTGCTGGCGCGGGTGAAGGCGGTGCTGCGCCGCATGCACGAACTGAACCCGGAGGACCGGTCCGCCCACCTGGTGGTGGGCAACCTGGACATCGACATGAACGCCTTCACCGTCAAGCTGAACGGCCAGCAGGTGCCCTGCACGCCCAAGGAGACCGAGATCCTGTGGACGCTGGCCAGCAACCCCGGCATGGTGTTCAGCCGCGAGCACCTGTTGCAGAGCATATGGGGCTACGACTTCCTGGGGGATACCCGGGCGGTGGACAGCCACATCAAGCGCATCCGCGCCAAGCTGTGCAACGAGAACAACGATTGGGACATCAAGACCGTGTGGGGTATCGGTTACCGCTTTGAAGTGGCCGAGGGCAGGCAGAACTGACCCATGGCCCGCAGACGCTATGAAGGCTCGCGCAGCATCGGCACGAAGATGCTGCTCAGCCACCTGCTGCTGTGCGCGGCGATCATCGTGCTGGCCAGCTTGCTCAGCTACGGCCTCACCGCCCAGTACATGAAGGAAACGCGGATCGCGGACCTGCTGGAAAAGGCCGAGCGCATCGCCGAGAGCAGCCGGCAGATGCCCGAGGGGGAATACGTGCCCAGCTGGCGGGTGGTGCGCACCTACGCCTACCTGACGGACGCGCGGGTGTTCTTCCTGGACGCCGACACCGAGGCGATCCGCATGAGCTGGTACCGCACCGGGGCGGACGAGGACATACCGGATGGCGACAAGCCCGTGCCCAAGCGCCGCCTGGACGACATGGAGGCGCCAAAGCCCAAAGGGGCGGAGGAAGAGGACGAGAGCGATATCCAGTGGGTGGATGTGCAGGACGCAATCGACCGGGAATTCGTGGCAAGGGTGCTGGCGGGGGAGAAGGTTTCCGCCATGCGCCACTTTGAATTCGCCCATGAGAAGATCATATTCGTCGGCGCGCCCATCGTGGACGACAGCGGCAGGGTGCGCAGCGGCGTGATACTGGCCCAGCCGGTGACGGAGCTGGGCAGCCTTTCCAAGATGGTGCGCTACATGCTGGTGTTCGTGGTGAGCTTATCGCTGCTGCTGTCGGTGATACTGGCGATGCAGCTTTCCCGGATGCTGGTCAGCCCCATCCGGCGCATCACCCTGGCCGCCCGGCGCATGGAAAACGGCGTCTATGCCGAGCGCATCCCCCAGCTGCCCGACGACGAGATCGGCGAGCTGGGCCACGCGCTGAACAGCATGTCCGGCCGGCTGATGGAGGTCATCGGCAACCTGCGCCAGGAGCGCGACCGGCTGGACATGATCATCTCCGGCATGAGCGAGGGCCTGATCTCCATTGACAACCAGTGGAACATCGTCCACGTCAACGCCGCGTTCCTGGAGCTGATGGAGCTGGATTCCGCCTCCCGCCTGCTGGAGGACGAGGCCCGGTTCGGCCCCCTGGTGGCGATGCTCAGGCGCTGCATGGAAGACGGCGAGGCGGAGGCCATGGAGTGGGAGAACCCCTCCCACCGCGTCCTCCAGGCCACCGTATCCGCCAGGCGCGACGACGCCGGCGCCATCGCGGGCGTGGTGTGCCTGATGCGCGACATCTCCGAGGCCCAGCGGGTGGAGCAGCTGCGTCGGGACTACGTGGCCAACGTGTCCCACGAGCTGCGCACGCCGCTGACCGGCATACGGGGCATGGTGGAGCCGCTGATCGACGGCTGCTACGACACCGAGGAGGAGCGCCTGGAGTGCTACCGCATCATCTGGAAGGAGACCATCCGGCTGGAGAAGCTGGTGGGCGAGATGCTGGACATGTCCCGCCTCCAGGACGGGCGCGTCAAGGTGGAGCTTGAGCCGCTGGAGCTGCCCGGCATACTGGAGGCCGCGGTCCGGGGCATGAAGCCCATCGCCGACGAGGCCGGCGTCACCCTGGCCGTGGAGACGGACGGCACCCGGCTGGCCTGCATGGGCAACGAGGACCGCATCACCCAGGTGCTGGTCATACTGATCGACAACGCCCTCAGCTTCACGCCACGGGGCGGCCGCGTGACCGTGTTCGGCCGTGACGACGGGGAGAGGGTGGCCGTGGGCGTCCGCGACACCGGCTGCGGCATAGAGCCCAAGGACCTGCCGCTGATCTTCGAGCGCTTCTACAAGGTGGACAAGTCCCGCATGGGCACCGAAGGCACCGGCCTGGGCCTGTCCATCGCCAAGCTCCTCACCCAGCTCATGGGCGGCGACATCACCGTCAAGAGCGAGGTGGGCGTGGGGTCAGAGTTTACGTTT
>JAZSAA010000470.1:0-6334 GCA_045601625.1 Clostridia bacterium
GCCCGCCGAGATCGACCGCTTCACGGACTACCGGTATTACAGGGAGGATCAGCTGCCCACGGCGGGCCGCATCGCCGCGCTGAAGGACATGGGCTTCTCCCTCGCCGACATCGTCAGGATGCTCGAGGTCTATGACGACCGCGAGCAGTTGGAGCCGTTCTTTTCCGCCCGGCGGGCGGAGCTGGAGGCCCAGGCACAGGATACGGCGCGCAAGCTGACACTTCTGGACGCAGCCGTCAAAAGGCTGAGAAAGGAAGCGCATATGAACTATGACGTAACCATCAGAACCATTCCCGAGCGCTACGCCGCCACCGTTCGGATGACCATTCCCCGCTACGAGGACGAGGGCATGGTGTGGGGCACGCTCATGCAGGAGACCTGCCGGATGAACCTCGTGGAAGCGGACCCCTGCCTCTGCGCGGTGACCTTCCTGGACGGGGAGTACAAGGAGGAGGACGTGGAGGTGATGGCCTGGAAGACCGTGAAGGGCCACTATCCCGACACGGCGCACGTGAAATTCCGCACCCTGCCGGAGGTCACCGTGGCCAGCTGCACCTATCAGGGCAGCTACACCCTGATCACGGAGGTCTACGCGGCGGTGGTCGCGTGGATCGAGGCCAACGGCTATGAGCCCTCGGGGGCCATGTTCAACATCTACCACGTCAGCCCCCACGAGACCCAGAACCCCGACGAGTTTGTGACGGAGATCTGCTACCCCGTGAGGCGGCGCGGGTAAGCGGTACCCAAGGGGTGTCAACGCCGGCATGGCGCAAAAGGCGCCGAAGGATTGTATGGGGTTAAGCTGAGACTGGTATCACACCACATTTACTCATTCGGAAGAGAACTGCACATCCTCGCAGTTCAGTCGATATCGCCCGTGGCGATCCGTTCCGGCTCCTCACGGGCGATATCGGCAATCAGGGTAATTCATGTACCGTTCTCCTGTCATATGTATTGCACACCCGCCTGCCGCAGCTTCTCCCTCATCCGGGCTGCCTTGCGGCCATCGAACACGGTGGCTGTGCCGTCACGAATGATCTCCGCTTCGATGCCCCGCTTCCTCGCGCCCAGGGCCGTCGCCGCTACGCAACCACATTCATCCAGCCCGCACAGGTGGAGCCGTTCATAGCCCTTTTGCCGGATGAGCGCCCGTAGCTGGCCATTGGACAGCGCGTCGCCCACCAGCTTGTCATAGCAGTATTCCGATACGACGGCAAGCCCGTTGTACAGCTCCGCGCCCTCGGTGCCCGCGAGGGAATATCCGAACAGCAGGCGGTTTGTGGGCAGGTTCTGGATGATATGGCGGATGTAAATGACATCATGGCCCGCTTCACTGTAGGTGCGGATAAGCCTGTTGACGCGGGCAACCAGCCCTTCCGTGTCATACGCGAAGCCCCGCTTCCGTCTTTCGTACAGGTAGTCGTTCTGCATATCGATGACGAGCAGAGCATTTTTCATCGTATCGCCTCCCCGCGGCATACCTGTCATCTCATACCAATTTCAAGCCTATACAATCCTGTGAAGTCCCTTTCCCCCGACAGCAACGGACACCCATTGCAGTACAACAGTCGTCCAGAGGAGGCTCTGCAGGGCGTCTTTGATACAATCGAGATCGGGATTCAAAACGGGTGCAGTTTGTGCCGGTTTTATCCGTTTCGCTTTTCCCCACACACCAAAAACATCGGCGTTGAAGCGAAATTGACCTTCTCCTGACGTGACCACACGCGCTCCCAGATACAGGTATCGGCTTTTACGTACAGACCGATGTTCATCAACGTATCGATATCCCATGCGGGGCGGTTGGCTTTCGACAGCGGTATTTGCCTGGCGATCTGCTCCATGCGGTCAAAGTTATCGCCTACATTCAGGTCGGCAAGGCCTTCATCCGCGCTGTTTTCCCGATCCTGCTCATAGGCGTCTCTCGCTTCATCGTCGAACAGGTAGTGATACCAGTTGGCGTCGAAGTTCATGAGCATACCGCTGGGTTTCAACACCCGCGCCCATTCGGCGTAGGCCAGCTCCGGTTCCGGGAGATTCCAGGTCACATTGCGGGACAGGATCACATCAAAGGACGCGTCATCAAACACAAGATCCTGGGCGTTCATCTCCTGGAAATCAATGTGATCACACAGTTTACCCGCGTTGCGCCGCGCCTCCGCCAGCATGGAAGGCGTCAGGTCGATGGCTGTGACCCGATAACCCGCCTCTGCCAAGAGTATGGCAAAGAAGCCGGGACCGGTGCCGACCTCAAGAACATGGATTTCATCCGTATTTCTGTCTGGAAAACGGGCGCAGATGCGCTCAACCAAGACCTGCTTCCATACCTCGCGCTGATCTGTCGCCAGTTCCTCCCGGTTGACCTCGGAATAGCCTGGGGCGCGCTGCGTCCAGTATGCCCGGTTTTCCAACAGTATCGTTTCGTTCATCGTCATTCCCCGCTTGATCGCAATACTGTCATTTTACCGGCAAAACAATACCGCCGCAACCCCCTCAGGGGGATATTGCGGCGGTCGTTCATCAACTCTTTACTTTTTCGCGGTGATGCAGAAGATGGGCGTGGGATTGTAGAATTTGTCGATCTCACGGTAGATGCGGTGCCAGCAGTCCCGATCCACCCTGCGGTCCTGATAACCGGCAGCCGCCAGCAGCGCCATATCCCAGTTCGGGCGGGGCTGCTGGAGCTCGCGCATCTCACTTTCGATGTGGGCGTAGGCCTCGTTTTGCTGCGCCGTCAGGTCCTTGTGGGCATGGTTCTTCGGCAGCGGGGCATCGGAGTGGTCATGGTGATAATCCCCATCGAAGTTGATGAGGATACCGCCCTTTCTGAGCAGGCCGTGCCACTTTTGATAGGCCTGCGGCAGGTTCGGCAGGAAGGAGGTCAGGTTGCGGGTCACGATGGCGTCGAAGCTCTCCTGCTCGAAGGTCGGGTTTTCCGCGTCCATCACCAGGAAAGTGGGGTACAGTTCGAGCAGCTTCGCCGAGTGCTTCGCCCCGCGGATCATCTCCTCCGTCAGGTCGATGCCCGTCACACGGTGCCCCTCCGCCGCCAGCAGGAAGCTGAAAAAGCCGGTGCCGGCGCCGATGTCCAGGATGTCCAGCTTTCTTCCCGCGGGAAGATACCGGTGCAGCTCATAGAGCCACCGATCACGCTTGTTGCTGTTCAGCTCGTCCAGCCGCAGCGCCTCGAACTTCTCCACGCGCCCCGCCCAGTAATCGGTGATCTCTCTCTTGATTGTATCCATTCTCATCCTCCGCGCCGATGGCTGCCGCATCTGTTCTAATGCGGCAGCCACATTTCCCGTTTCCTGCTCCCTTTACTCGATGTCCAGATCGGCCGTCACCTGGTAGTAGTCGCAGGCGTGGGCGGTATAACCCGTCACATTGACCTTGGAGATCATGTTCATCTGCAGGAAGGAGCAGAAGATGTAGGCGTTGTCGTCCAGGATCGCCTGCTGCAGCTCAATGGCCAGCTCGCCGCGCTTGGCGGTGTCGAACTCGGTGGCCATCTGGTTCATCAGGTCGTTGACGTGCGCGTTCTCGTAGGCGCCGAAGTTGTAGCTCATGCCCGGCAGGCAGGAGGTGGTGAAGAAGTACTGGGGGTCGCCGGAGGGGGCAGTCACCAGCGCGGAAGCATAGATGTCAAAGCTCGTCATGTCGGCCAGGAACTCGCGGCGGCTGGCTGTGCAGTTGATGTCCACTTCGATGCCGATCTGCTTGAGCGTCGCCTGCACGGACTCGGCCAGCAGGGGCAGCTCCTGGCGGCTGGGATAGGTCAGCCAGCGGATGACCAGCCTGGTGCCGTCCTTCTCGCGGATGCCGTCGCCGTCGGAATCCACCCAGCCGGCCTCCTCCAGCAGGGCCTTCGCACCTTCGGGATCGTAGCCCTCGGTGGTCACGTGCTCGCCTCCGAAGGTGGAGAAGCCGTCCGGGAACGCGCCGTGGCCCACCACGCCATGGCCGTCCAGCAGCGCCGCCACAAAGCCCTCCTTGTCGATTCCCATGGCGACGGCCTTGCGAACGGCGGGGTCCTGGATGACGGGGGAGGTCATGTTCATGGAGGCGAAGAAGGCGCGAGAGGTCTGGATGGCGGAGAACTGGAAGCTGCCGTTCTCAAACAGCGGGTAGCTCTCGTAGGCCATGCCGTAGGCCGCGTCGATCTCGCCCGCCTGCAGCGCCATCGCCAGGGTGTTGCCGTCGGAGATGGTGCGGATGGTCAGCTCGTCCAGCTTCGGCGTGCCGTTCCAGTAGTATTCGTTGGGGACCAGGGTCAGGTGATCGTCGGTCACCATGTCCACAACGGCATAGGGGCCGGTGCCCACGGCGATACCCGCGTCAAAGTCGCTGGCGTCCACGTCGATGATGCAGCCGTAGGGGTCGCCCAGGTAGTTCATCAGCGCCGGCAGGGGCTCCTTGGTGGTTATGGTCAGGGTCTGGCCGTCCGCCTCAATGGTGTCTATCATGGTGTCGCTGGGCGCGCGGTCGTGGACCTCCAGCAGGTGCTCCAGGCACTGCTTCACCGCCGCGCCGTCCATGTCGCGGCCAGAGGAGAACTTCACGCCATCCCGCAGGGTGATGGTCCAGGTCAGGTTGCCGTCGTTGGTCCACTCGGTGGCCAACCAGGGCTCCAGCTCCATGGTATCGGTGTAGTGTACCAGGGTCTCGCCGATGCCGTAGCGGATGCATGCCCAGCCATTGTAGGTGCGGTGGGGATCGACGGTCTCTTCCCAGTTTTCGGAGTTGAAGGTGGTGTCGCCGATGGTCATGGTCTTGCCCTCAGCGAAGGCGCTGAAGGACAGCAGCAGACACAGTGCAAGGATAAGGGTCAATACTTTCTTCATGGTTTCTTCCTCCTTATAATATGCTCTCAATGAGCCGTTTGGTGTAGTCGTTCCGGGGACTCCGGATGACCTCGTCGGGCACGCCTTCCTCCACAATCCTGCCTTTGTACATCACCAGCACCCGGTCGCAGAACTGCTGGACCAGCGCGATGTCGTGGCAGATGAACAGTATGGAGAGGTTGAGTTCCTGCCGCAGCTGCTGCAATAACGCCAGGATCTCCTTCTGGATGGTCACGTCCAGCGCGGAGGTCGCCTCGTCGCAGATCAGCAGCTTCGGCTGGATGGCGATGGCCCGGGCAATGGCGGCGCGCTGGCACTGGCCGCCGGAGACCTGGTGGGGATAGCGCTTCGCAAAGTCGGCGGTCAGGCCGCACATCGACAGCAGCTTCCCGACCTCCACTTTGACCTGCGCCGGGGCCATGCCGAAGTTCCGCAGGCTCTCCCCCACGCCGTCCCCCAGGGTGTGCCGGGGATCGAAGGATTCCGTAGGCGTCTGGAACACCATCTGCATCTTCCGGTAGGCCGTTTGCAGCTGCCTGCCCTTCAGGCGGGTGATGTCCTGGCCGTCCAGGACGATCTGCCCCTCGGTGGGGTCGATCAGCCGCGTGATCATGCCCGCCGCCGTGCTCTTGCCGCTGCCGCTTTCGCCGATGATGCCGAGGCACTGGCCGCGCTCGACCGCGAAGCTGATGTGATCGACCGCGGTAAAAGGCGGCTGCCCCTTGCGGGTGAATACCCTGGTGAGGTTGTCAACCTTCAAAATCGGCTCCATATCCTCACCTCCGCAATCTCGGCACAGCGGCCATCAGCTTCTGGGTGTAGGCTTCTTTGGGATGCTCCAACACCTGCCGGGTCTCGCCGTATTCCACCATCCTGCCGTCCTTCATCACCAGCACCTTGTGCGCCATAGCGCCGATGACGCCGATGTTGTGGGTGACGATCACGATGGCCGTGCCGAAGGTCTTTCGCACCAGCAGCATCTCCTCCACCACCTGCTTCTGCACGGAGACGTCCAGCGCCGAGGTGGGCTCGTCCGCCAGCAGGATCTTCGGGTTCAGCAGCATGGCCGCAGCGATGCCCACGCGCTGCTGCATGCCGCCGGACAGCTCGAAGGGATAGCTGTCCAGGATGCGCCGGGGGTTGTCGAAGCCGATCTTTTGAAGCAGCTCCACGGCGCGGTGGTTGAAATCGTCCTTGCCGATGGATTCATGCTCGGTCATGCTCTCGTAAAGCTGCGCGCCCACGGTGCGAATCGGGCAGAAGGACGCGCCCGCGGACTGGAAGATCATGCCCAGCTCCGGGCCGTTCAGCTTGCGAATCTGCGCCGGGGACAGGTCGGGAAGGTCGTTGCCGTCATACCAGATGTCGCCCCGGATCACCTGGCCCGCGGGTCCCAGCAGCCCCATGGCCGCCTTGATGACGGTGGACTTGCCGCTGCCACTCTCGCCGACGATGCCGAGGATCTCGCCATCCTCCAGCGTGAAGCTGACATCCTG
>JAZSAA010000471.1:0-24558 GCA_045601625.1 Clostridia bacterium
CGCCGGGTTCGGCGAATCGGACAGCTACTATCTGGTTCCCGTCGCCGAGCGCACCAGCAACACCACTGCCATCACCATCTCCCTGCGCATCGCCCTGGTCGTTCTGGCCGGGCTGGTCCTGATCCTGCTGATGGCGCTGTACCACTACCAGGAAAGCGTGGTGGACGCCGCGCCGCCGGAGGAGGAGGAAGCCGTCGAAGAGCCGGAAAAGAAAGTCGTCTCCCTCTCCCAGTCCGCCATTCGCCTCTCCGGCATTTCCAGCATCGTCAGGGTGCAGGAGAAGAAGGGCTTTGAGAAGCGCTGGCAGAAGCATACCGCCAAGTTCGAGCAGACGCCCGGCAGCCGCGTCAAGGCCATCGCCTACAAGCTGCTGCTGATCTTCTGCGCGTTGAGCATGCTGCCGGTGATCTATGGCACCCTCAGCGAAAACGTCAGGTTCAACGGGCTGTCCTATGTGTTGACCGGCAACTGGGAGAAGGGTCCGAACATATTCGCGGTCACCTCCTGCCTGTTCCTGCTGTTTGCCCTCTTCGTGTTCGTTTCGCTGACCAACCGTGTGCTCTACAACATCGCGAGGGTCTCCAACCTGCGCATGGAGACGATATGCCTGCTGCTGCGCAGCTCCCTCAAATACGTGTGCGTGATCGTTTTCATCTACTACGGCCTGTCCCAGTTCGGCATACCCACCCAGGCGCTGCTGGCCTCCGCCGGCATCATCACACTGGCCGTCTCCATGGGCGCGAAGGACATGGTCAACGACATCATCGCCGGCTTCTTCATACTGGTCGAGGGCAATTTCAAGGTCGGCGACAACATCACGGTGGGCAGCTGGAGCGGCACCGTGCAGGAGATCGGCCTGCGCACCACCCGGATCACCCGCGGCCTGGATACCAAGATCTTCAACAACTCCTCCATAAAGGACATCATCAACAGCGACGAGGTAACCCGCATGACGCTGAAGCTTCCGGTGGGGTTGAACGCCAGTCTGGCCAGGCTTGAAGAGATCCTGAAGGCAGAGCTGCCCGATATGCTGGCCGACGTTCCCGGCGTGATCAGCGGCCCGAAGTACGGCGGCGTAAACGAGATCGCCGACGGCTGCATGCAGCTGAGCATCTCCTTTGAAGCGGTCACCGGCAAGCACAGTGCCGCCAACCGCGAGCTGACCCGCCGCCTGAAGCTGATGCTGGAACGCCACGACATCGAGATCCCCGTGAACCCGGTCTATGTGTACCAGCCGAACAATGCGCCGCGCAAGCCGGTCTGACCGGTCGCCCGCCGCAGATCATTACAATCCGGTATAAAGGAGGCAAACCCTTATGGAGAAAAAGCAACAGGCAACGACCGGCAAGGCCAGGCGCCGCCGCGTCAGGCTGTACGAGCGGGGCGCCCATGATGACATTAAATACCGGGGCCCGCTTTCCTACAGGGCGTTCCAGATCATCGGCTGGATCTGCCTGGTGATCACCCAGGCGGTCGTGGTGATCACCATGGCGAGCAAGGCCAACCCCGATACGGCAAACCACTACGCCACGATGGCCGAGGGGCTTTCCTACATCGCCGCAATGTCCCTGCCCTTCCTGCTGCTGGCCAGCTTCGCCACGATGCTGAACCACAACACCAGCTACCACATGCAGCTGCTGAAGAACCTCGGGCTGATGCTGGCGCTGGCGGTGCTGTTCTACGTCGGCATCTACCACTACGTCGCGGGCTCCCTCTCGGCCATGGACCCCGAACCGGGCCACGCCGAGCGCTTCATAGAGAACATGGTCTATTCAAGAGGCGGAACCGGCTTCATCGCCTTCAACGTGTTCGTAGACCTGTTCCTGTGCACGCTGTTCCTGTTCTTCCTCTGCTACAGGCCCAAAAAGCTGTTCCAGGGAAAGTCAGTCATACTGCTTCGGCTGTGCGCGGCGCTGCCGGTGGCCTACGAGCTGGCCTGCATCGGGTGGAAGTGGTATTCCGCCAAGGGCATCGCCCACATCCCCGTCCAGCTCTTCCCCTTCCTAACGGTCAAGCCTCCGATGACCTTCCTGGTGTTCATCGTGCTGGCCATCTACATCAAGCTGCGCGAGCGCCACTTCCTGAAGCACGGCAAGACCTACGAGGAATACCAGGCCTTCCTGATGACCAACCGCAACTCGCTGCACTTCGCCGTCTTTACCGCGGTGCTGCTGCTGGTGGCGGGCCTGCTGGACCTGTTCTTCTTCCTGGACATCGCGTCCTACGAGATCCTGTCGACGCTCAAGCTGGACAAGCTGGGCAGCATCAACATCTTCGACCCGAACCTGGTGCTGGGCGCGACGGCCATGGGCTTCGGCAACGCCATACAGCTGCTGCTCATGCCCCCCTTCGTGCTGCTGTTCTCCTACACCCGCACCCACAAGAACAAGCTGATCGACATCTTCATCCCCATCATCGGCATCGTCTGCATACTGATCGTCTACCTCCAGGGCGGCTACCAGATCATCCGCATCATGCCCCTGCCGAAGATCAACCTGGATGAAATCACCACGCTGCTCGACAAGGTCAAGACCGTCGTCACAACCCTCAGCGTGGTGAAGTGACAAGCGCCCTTTGTGCCGCGCCGCAAGAGGGCACCTCCAAAAGCCGGCGAGATGGATTTGCCCGGATTCAGCCTGCAAAAGACGCGGGTTGCCTGGATGGCAGTCAGGTTTTTGCGGGTTGAAGATGTGTGAAATACAGCCGCCCGCCGGTGATGAGCGTTTTATGCTATTCAGAATTTAAAAAGTGAAAGATCCTTCGCTTCGCTCAGGATGACGCCGTTACGCTTGTCATCCTGAGCGGAGTCGTGCCCCGGGCTTGCATCGCATAGGATCTATTCTATTTCTTATTTGAACAGTATTAGAGGCGCCCAGAAGACAAAACAGGCCCCCTTCGCCGAACATCGCGCCCGTGAGTACACGGGCTGCGATGCCGGGAAGGGGGCTTTTGCGCTGTCGGGCTATTATCGCCTGCGGGGCAGCGCGTCACCAGACGCAGATTCTGTCCTCCGGGGCAACATACATGTCGTCGCCCTCATTGACGTCATAGGCGCGCTGGAATTCGTCAAACTGCATCACCGTAACGTTGCAGCGCAGATAGCCCAGGGGATGGCTATCCATCTTGGCCCTGCTGATTACCCTGGACTTGACGCTCCGACAGGCCCATAGTCTGGCATAGGACTCGAAGAACCTGTGATAGTCAAAGCCGTCCATGCCCGCGGCGATGTGCAGTGCGCACTTCATGCCGCCCATGTCGGCGACGGCCTCGCCCTGCACAAGGTTGCCACTGTACTGTATGTCGTCGAACATCTTGAGGTCGTCATAATAGTCAACCAGCTTCTTCGCGCGGGCATTGAAGGCGGTGCGGTCCTCCTCGGTCCACCAGGAGGCAAGGCGGCCATCCTTGTCGTACTGCGACCCCATCGGGTCGAAGGCGTGGCTGATCTCGTGGCCGATGATCACGCCGATGAAGCCCAGCTTCTCCTCATAGCTATAGTCGCTCTGATAGATGACGTCGTTGAGTATGCCTGCCAGGATGTTGATCGAGTTGTCCGCGGGATAGTAGAAGGCGTTGGCAGTGGAGACCGGCATGATGGAGCGATCCCATTCCGACTTGTCCACCGGCGCGTTGACCTTGCTCAGGTTCTGGTCCTGGCCATACCGCCACGCGACGTAAGCGGCGTCCAGCAGGTTGCTTCCGGGCTCGAATTCCAGGCCGTCCCAGGGTTCGGGGTCCTGCGGATACACGGACCGGATCGTCAAGTTGTCCAGCTTCTCGATGGCCTTCTCCCGCGTGGCCTCGGTGAGCCAGTTCTCCTCCGCCAGCATCCTGCGGTATTCCGCGACCATCGCGTCGATGATCTCAAGGATGTCGTCGCGCAGCCGGGGCGTGCAGTATTTGGCGATGTAGAGATTGTCCGCGGGAATGGACAGGTCATCGAAAACGATCCCCATGGCCGTGATCTCATCGCTCTCCGCGCCCTGGATGCCCAGCACCGCGTTCTCGGCGGCCCGCACATCGTCGCGGGTTGCGCGGTCCAGATAGTCAGCCCACCAGCTCGCGGTCCTGACCGTCAGCCAGTCCCGCAGCAGCTCGAGGTTCTCCTCGGTATAGACGCCCTCCAGGGCCTTCATGTAATCGGGCTCGGCCACATTGTAGCAGTTGACCTGGTCCAGGCCCCAGCCCTTCAGGATCTCCCGGGCGGGAAACGCTCCGCACATCGCCTCGACTCCGGCCAGGTCCGTGGGATTCCATCGACTGGCGAGGTTTGCCGGGTTGTTCGAAGCCTCCAGATCCATCTTATGCGCCGCCAGCAGCCCTTCGAGGGCGAAGGTGTTGTCAATCATTCGCGCGGCTTCATCCGCGGCGATGCCCAGGTGATCCAGCAACGCCGTCCAACTGGCCGTCAACCGTGCCTTCGTTATCTTCCCGTTCTCGCTCAGCGCCGAGTATTCCGCGGAATCACTCAGCGACAGCCTGATGGGCAACAGGTTTAAAACCCGCGTCCCCGGGTCGTCCCTGGATACCTCCACCCTATAGGCGAACAGGCTGCCGGTATCACCCCCGTTGCCGGCCAGATTCGTATAGGCCGTGATACCGCCCCGGTTCCTGTCGGCAAACCAGGCGGTCATGGCCTCCAGGCTGTCGATGGCGCGAAGGGCGTTCAAATAGGACATGGCCGGCTCGACCCCCAGGCTGTCCCGAGTTTCCCAGTCCATCAGCCAATCGTAATACTGGCGCACCAGCTCCGCGTCATGGCCGATCAGCGCGTCGTCCTTGATGGCTTCAAGGCGCATCTGCTTCACCGTATGGCCGACATCGAAAAAGCCGCCCGACGACGTGCTGCCTTCGGGTATCGTGAGGTTCAGGATGTAGTCCCGGTTGACGGCCAGGTTGAAATCGTCCTGGGGACGGGCCTCGGGCGTTGCCTCCGTCACCATGCCGTCGATGTCCGTATTGAGCCAGTTTTCTCCCGTGTACGCCATTGCCGGGGCACAAAACAGAACCGTGGCCAGCGCCAGGCAGATCGTGCTGATGATCCTTCTCATTTCACTTCTCCCCACTTCCATTCCTCCTACTTTTGAATCCATCCGGCAGCGCCGCGCAGGCTGACCACGAGCCAGCCTCCATCCTCTTTCAGGATGGGCAGCCGCGTGTTGCCGTTCAACAGGGCGAGTTTCGGCGCCGACGTATCGTTCCAGGCGTAAACCGTCGTCTTCTTCTCCGTCCGGTACCAGGCCGGGTCGATGGCGAGATAGTCGGCGTTTACCCAGCCCAGGGGTGAGTCTTCGGAATCGTCGACGGCGCAGTAGGCCCATCCGTTTTCCTGCTCCATCACGATCGGCAGATCGCCATAATCCAGGGTTTGCACGACCCTGGAGGAAGCGTCGGGCTTCTCACGCAGCGTGAGCGTCTCGCACAGCACAACGGCCTGCAGGCCGATCTGTCCAAAGCCGTGGGGCGGAATGATCTCCGCATGAACGACCCCGGCGCATCCCAGCGCGAGAACCAGCGCAGTCAGAATCGTAAGCCAAATCTTTTTTTCATATCCAGTGCCTCCTCATGTTTAATTCACCTTTTATTAGACGAAAAGCAGGCGCAATTAGTTTCTGTATTTGAAGCGTGCTTCTAATACTTTTTTCAATCTGAATGCAGACAGCTGGCGGCAGGTCAAGTACTTCAACCCAGGCGCGGCGGAAAAGGCGCCTCAGGAGTATCTGTATTTCGGTTGAAAACCGTATTACATTCTCTTTTCATCGATTATGATGCGTTTTATGTTGTCTTCCATGGTTCATAGTGATACAATCTAAATGAACAAGGGCACACCGACCACCATAGTTAAGCGGTATTTGCTTAAGGCGCTGTCCCGATGGGTTGAAGGCCACGGATCGCCCGGAGGAGGCCCGCACCATCGATGCGGCGGATGTCCGCGACGCCATGACGGCAACAGGAGCCACAGGCGTCCCAGGGCAAACAGGCAAAGTCCTGGAACCACCTGTAAAGGGTCTCCATTCGATCCGAAGTTCGCGGATATCATGATCACTATGTACAACGAGGATAAGAATAACAAAATGTGAGAGGTGTAAGCATGACCCCCGAAAAGAAGATAAGCATCCTGCTGATAGCCCTCCTCTTCATCTGCGCCGCCGGATTCCTCTACACCTTCATCCAGCCGCGCTATACGGCAACCATCGTCAGCATTGGCAAAGGACGAACCGTCTCAAGATCCACAAGGCATGGACGGAAACGCCACATAGTCGTGCCGCTGACCGTCACCTTTACCGATGACGCCGGGGTAGAGCAGACGGTAGAAGCGTCTTACCGCTGGAGAAACGAAACCCTGGCTGTCGGCCAGCAGATCGAGATCGTGAAGAGCTTTAATGGGTTTATCAAGTATCCGTTTACGGGATTGCGCACGTTCTGCGGGTGTCTCGGCATCAGCGTTCTGGTAATCCTGTTCTTCATGTGGCTGAATGAGGAGAAGGCGTAGCGCTTCGATTCCGAGCCGGTCAATCCATGCGTCTTCCTTGGGTGGCAGCGGTGCCATTGCGCCGAAGTCTTCATTGCCGCTCGAGCGAAGAATGCGGCTGTGATGAGTCGTCAATCTGCCGCTGTTTTCAGTATAACTCTGCACGAACGCCCCGATGCGGAACAGTTCGGGAATTTGCCCGACAGAACGGGGGGCGATAACACCTCTGTCATATTCTTCTGGTAGAATATCAAAAAACACAGGGCCGAGCCGGCCCCGCTTCATTGAAAGGAATACACGATGAACAAAAAAGACCTCGCAACAATACGCCGCCGTTTCTCTCCCGACAAGAACGACATCTCCATCATCCGCGGCTGCTTTGTGAACGAGAAGGGCGAGATCGTCTCTACCTTCTCAAAGTCCCCCGTCTCCCTTCCCGCTTCCGAAGCGGAGCATTATCTCAACGCATTCAAAAAGACGCTGGGCGGGGCTCCCGGCAAGAATCAGTTCTCCCTTCCTGTACACGACGATGAGAGCCGGCTCCTCCTCCAGCTCCGGGGCACCGAATTGACGGATGAGGGCGCTGTCGCCAAACTGTTCGATACCATCAGGGAGAAGATGGCCTTCGAGGGCAGCTACCTCATCCTGGCCATGCACGACGCCTATTCCGTCCCCTATAAACGGTCTGACGAGCACACCGATGCCCCCGACTTCACCGACAAGGTGTTCAACTATATCATGGTCAGCATCTGCCCCGTCAGGCTGACGAAGCCCCTCCTGACGTTCTTCTCCGACGACCGGGACTTCCATACGGTGGAGCCGGATCTGGCGGTGGCCGGCCCGGCCCTCGGCTTTATGTATCCCGTGTTCTCAGACGGCGGCGCGGATGTGAACGCCGCGCTGTACTACACGAAGGACAGCGCTGACCTCCACGCGGATTTCGTCGACGCCCTCTTCCACACCGCCGCCCCGGAAAGCGTGGCCGACAGGCGGGAACAGTTTTACGGCGTGCTGGGGGACAGCCTGGAAAAGGGGCTCACCTTCGATGTGGTACAGACCATCCACGAGAACCTGGTTGCGCAGGCCGCAGAGAAGAAAAAGGGCGAGGCGCTCCGGGTTGGCCGGAAGGAGATCGCCAGCCTGCTTGGCAGTTGTGACGTCGCCGAGGCGGAGCAAGCCGCGTTTGACAACGCCTACCTGGAGCAGTTCGGCGCGGTAGGGCTGGACGCCGCCCTGATCGCCGACCAGAAGCGGTTTGAAATCGAGACGGAAAACGTGAAAATCGGTGTTGACCCCGGCCGCAGCGACCTGGTCGAAGTGAAACGGGTCGACGGACGCAGGGCCATCACGATCTGGGTCGAAGGCGACATCACCGTGAACGGCATCGAGGTGGATGTGTAACTGAAGGCGTCAGAATCCCCACCGGCACGGGCAAGCTCCGCGGAATCCCCCGCACACAATCCGCGTCCCTGCCCATCCGCTCTCATGGCTTCGGCGACCGCCGATCATCAGGATTGCGTCGGCTTCTTCCACCCCAATGGAATGACGGCGTTTGACCCGGACTTCCTCAGGGGCGGACAGTATCCAGAAGCAAAGCTGATGGTCGTTCCCGGCAAGGGGTATGGATTCACCGGGGCGGCGAGGCGTCAAGCGATGGAGAGGAAATGGGTGTTTTTTTATCAACCATGAAAGGAACGTGATCTCATTATGCGAATCGCACTCATCAACGAGAACAGCCAGGCAGCAAAGAACAGCCTCATCGAGGCCACTCTCCGGAAGGTCGTGGAACCGATGGGCCACACCGTGGACAATTACGGAATGTATTCCGCGGACGACGCCGCACAGCTCACCTACGTCCAGAACGGCCTGCTCGCCTCCATCCTGCTCAACACGGGCGCGGCGGACTACGTAGTGACGGGCTGCGGCACCGGCGAGGGCGCCATGCTGGCCTGCAACAGCTTCCCCGGGGTGATCTGCGGTCACCTCGTCGATCCCTCCGACGGCTTCATGTTCGCCCAGATCAACGACGGGAACTGCGTGGCGCTGCCCTTCGCCAAGGACTTCGGCTGGGGCGCGGAGCTGAAGCTGGAGATGATCTTCCAGCAGCTGTTCGGCTTCGGCCACGGGAACGGATACCCGAAGGAGAGAGTCGTGCCCGAGCAGCGCAACAAGAAGATCCTCGATGGCGTGAAGGAAAAGACCTACAGGCCCCTGATCGACATTCTGAAGGATCTGGATGCCGAGTTCGTCAAGGCGACCATTGCCGGCGAGAAGTTCTCCCAGCTCTTCTACCCCAACTGCAAGGACGAGGAGATCGCGGCGTTTTTGAAGTCGCTGTAATGTGATGTGGCCCCCGGCCTGTGTATTCTGTAACACAGAGGCCGGGGGCCATCATTTTGCGATCTTCTCTATAATAATCGATCGGCCCTTCCCCTTCTTCCGGATCCGGGCCGTTTTTTTATACTGTGGTATGATTATTCATGTGTAGTGACCTCCTCTTTGTATGCGGTAATCCCTGTTTTCGGTTTGTTTTTTCACTCTCCATTATACAGGTAAATCCACGTTTGTACATCTGGGGGTCACTACATATTGTCTAATCTCAATCTAAATGGGCATCCCGGATTGTGGAACAACCATGAATGAAAAGCATGCGCCATGTAGCGGCGGCGCCTGCGCCGCCATCGTTTCCTTCATCGATTGGAATGCTGTGGCGGCGCAGGCGCCACCGCTACACACCATAAGTCGTTATTCTACAGCTTTTCACAGTAAATATGTACAAGCATGCGAGGGCATTTTTCGACATACCAAGGCGAAGGCCCGCAGGCTTGCTGGCGGCAAGTCAAGGGGCTTCCACGCCGGTATGGCGAAAAAGGCACCGCAGGATTGTATAGGTTTAGGTTGAGATTAGACAATATACTAAAGTATAGCACAGACCGGCCTTTGGTTCAATAAAAACCCGGCAATTTTGTATACCTGATTGTGACCGACCGATCATGGGATACGTGTATGCCGGGGAAAATGAATGGCGGGGATGGCCCGCAAAAAAAGTATTGACATCGTGTCAGAATTGATGTATACTATTGCTGACACGATGTCAGACTGTTTTCAGACTGCGGCCGAAAAAGGATCAAGGAGGAGACGACATGGGATTGAAAAGCTGGCCGACAGCCTGGGCATCAACGCGATCCGTTTCTGGGAAAAGGAGTTGAAGTGACTTGAAAAAGAATATTGGCGCAACGCTGGCGCTGTATCCCAGCCCGCTGATCGTGGTGGGCGCGATGGTGGACGGCAAACCCACCTGGACGCTGGTGGCCCACGCGGGCACCGTGGCCCACAGCCATTTGATGGTGTCGCTGGTGCAGGCGCATTACATCAACAAGGGCATCCGGGAGAACAAGAAGCTGTCCGTGAACGTGGTGGACGCTTCCTGGCTGAAGGCGGCTGATCGCATGGGCACGATCAGCGGGAACAAGGTAGACAAGTCGGAAGCGTTTGCCTGGACCATGGGCGAGAACGGCGCGCCGCTGATCGACGACGCGAAAGTGTCCATCGAGTGCGAAGTGGACGGCAACTATGAGCTGGAGCACTTCGACCACTTCATCTGCAAGATCCTGGCGACCTACGCCGACGAGACCGTGCTGAACGAGAAGGGCAAGATCGACTACCACGCCTTCAAGCCGGTGCTGTTCGAGTTCCCGACCTATGAGTATTTCGTGACCGGCGAAAAGGTGGGCGACTGCGGAAGGATGAACGCATAATTGTAAACCTGTTGATATGAGTAGGAGGAAAAGAAAATGAAGAAACTGATGGCATGGATGATGGTGCTCTGTCTGCTGCTGGGCGTGAGCGCGCTGGCGGAACAGGATAATCACAGCGACACGCTGGTGGTCTACTTCTCCTGCACCGGCACCACAAGGGGCGTGGCGGAGAAGCTGGCGAACGTGACCGGCGCGGACCTGTATGAGATCGTCCCCGCGGTGCCCTATACCGACGAGGACCTGAACTACAGCGACCGCAGCACCCGCGCCACCTGGGAGCAGGACAACCCCGAGACCCGACCGGAAATTGGCGGCGAGGATATTGACCTGACCGGCTATTCTACGATCTACATCGGCTATCCCATCTGGTGGGGCGAGGAGCCGCGCATCCTGTGCACCTTCGTGGAGGGCCACGACTTCACCGGCAAAACGGTGGTTCCCTTCTGCACCAGCGGCGGCAGCGGCATCGGCCGCAGCGGCAGCGACCTTGCGAAGCTGGCCGGCACAGGTGCCTGGCTGGACGGCGCGCGCCACAGCGGCGGCATCAGCGAGGACGAGCTGCTGGCCTGGGTGAACGGACTGAAATAAAACTGAACAGGAGGATGGATCATGAGGACGCGACAGGGAAATCTGCGGAGGATCATCGACATCGGCATGACCGTCCTCCTGCTTTTGCAGATGGCCTATCAGGTGATGGGGGAGGCGGCCCACGAATGGCTGGGCATGGTCATGACCGTGCTGGTCATCGTCCACCAGGTCCTCAACCGGCGCTGGTACGGCGCGATGCTCAAGGGTAGGTACAATGCTTATCGCGCCGTCTCCACCTGCGTGAACGTGCTGCTGCTGGTGTCCTTCGCACTTACCGCTTTCTGCGGCATGGCCATGAGCAACTACGCCGTGCCCTTTATGTACGGCATCGTGCGGGTGTCCTTCGTGCGGGTGACGCACCTGTCCATGTCCCACTGGTCGTTCGTGCTGATGGGGCTGCACCTGGGCCTGCACGTGCCGGTGATGTTGGCGAAGCTGAAGCTGAAGGACGGAACGCGGCGCGCGCTGTCGGCGGCCTGCGCAATCGTCGCCGGCGTCGGGCTGTGGCTGTTCCTGAAAAACGGCATGCCGAACTACCTGTTCTTCCGGGTGCCCTTCGCCTTCCTGGACTATGAAAAGGCCGGGATTCTGGTGCTGCTGGAAAACGTGGCCATGCTGCTGTTCTGGGCCTTTGCAGGCTGTCAGGTCGCGCTGGCGCTGCGCAGGAAGGGCAATCCGCTCCTGCCGGTGACCCTGATTCTGGCGGCTGTCGTGATCGGCCTCGTATTGAACATGATCTGGCCGAATCAGAACGACTTTGGCTTTGATTCGGGGTGGGGCGACGCCGCGGAATCCCCGTGGCAGGCCGCTGATGAACCCACCGCAGTGCCGGAAATCGCGTCGGAGCCCGCTTCCGTTGACGACGGCTTTATCCTCGTCGAGGGCGGCGCCTTCCGGATGGGCAGCCCGGAGGACGAAAACTGGCGCATCGACGACGAGACGCCCCACGAGGTGACGGTGGCGTCCTTCTACATCGACGTCTACGAGACCACCCAGGCCGGGTGGGAGGCTGTCATGGGCGGCAACCCCAGCACTTTCACCGGCGAGAAGCTGCCCGTGGAGAACCTCTCCTGGCTGGACGCGATACAGTACGCCAACGCAAAGAGCGAAGGGGCGGGGCTGACGCCGGCCTATGTGATCGACGGCGAGTCTGTCACCTGGAACCGCGCCGCGGACGGCTATCGCCTGCCCACGGAGGCGGAATGGGAATACGCCTGCCGCGCGGGCACGGCCACGCCCTTCAACCTGGAGCGTTCGCTGGACGCGGACGACGCCAACTTCTACGGCCACTACCCCTACGAGATCGAGGAGAACTATTTCGACGATTCCGTGCTTGATGCCCGGCCGGGACAGTATCGCGGCGAGACCGTCGAGGTGGGCAGTTTTGCGCCCAACGCCTGGGGGCTCTACGACATGCACGGCAACGTCAACGAATGGTGCTGGGACTGGTACGGCCCCTATGATCTTGAGAATACCGACAATCCCACCGGCGCTCAAACCGGTACCCGCCATGTCTACCGCGGCGGCGGCTGGAACGACTTCGGCAAGAACATGCGCAGCGCCTACCGCGCCGCGGGCCAGACCGATATGAAGAGCTACAACCTGGGCGTGCGCCTGGTGCGCAACGCCGGGGCGGGCATCGCGGGCTCGGTGGCCGCTTCGGGCGGCATTCCCTCCACGTCCGACAGCGGCAGGGTACTGATCGCCTTCTTCTCCTGGGGTGGCAACACCCGGGGCATCGCCCGGGAGATCCAGCGGCAGACCGGCTTCGACCTGTTCGAGATCGAGCCCGTGCCCGCCTATTCCGACGACTACAACACCGTGCTGATGGAGGCCCAGCGGGACCAGCACGCCCAGGCGCGGCCCGAGATCGCCGGCCTGCCGGAGAACCTCGATGACTACGACACCGTCCTGCTGGGCTATCCCAACTGGTGGGCGTCCATCCCCATGCCCATCGCCTCGTTCCTGGAGGCCTTCGATTTCGCGGGCAAGCGCATCGTGCCCTTCTGCTCCCACGGCGGCGGGCGCTTCGGCCAGAGCCTGACGGCCATCGCCAAGCTGGCCCCGACGGCGAACATGGGGCAGGGACTGTCCGTCCACTATTCCGGCGGCGCGACACTGTCCGAGGACGTGGCCGCGTGGCTGGAAGCCAATGGGCTGACCGGGAAGGGCAGCGCGGCAGGGGCGGGCTCCTGAAGCCTGACCGGCCGGCGCCGGTTCTGCCGCCCCTGCCTGTGTGTGGGGAACGGCCTCGATACGCATAAATACACAGCTGCAAGGACGCCAACGCCCGCGCTGTCCGCGCGCGGGGTGGCTCACTTGCAGCTGTTATTATTTCGCCTCATATTATCTGTTATCGAAATAAAGCGAGACAAAAGATCCTGTGCTTCGCAATGCCTTTGGCGAACGCTTCGCTCAGGATGACACAGGTTTGTTCGCTGTCATCCTGAGCGAAGACGCGAATGCGTCTCAGTCGTAGCCGTAGGCCTGGCGAAGCGTTAAGGATCTTTATAACTATATCAGAAGGCCCTCCTTGAAGGGAAATCCGCCGGAATGCGCCGATGCCGTTCCCGAAAGTCTGCGAACCCGGGAGGACCGGGATGTCCATGCGCGTTCTTTATGTTTATCAGGGGACAAGATACTTCTCCGGCTTATCCGGGTGATAGGCGATCGCCATGGTTTCGCCGACCTTTTTGGCGTATTGACTGGTTTGAACGGTCGTCCCCTGATAGGTCCTTCCGCCCACCTCATAGGTAAAGAACAGCTGCACCTGATAGGGCTTGATCGTGACGGGGTTTTCATGCCTGACGACGGTGGCAGTGGCCGTGCCCGTATAAGTGGTTTTTTTGTGCCAGCGGACAAAGAAATACAGCCCGCCGATGACGATGATGAGGATGATGCCAAAGATCATGCCCTGAACCTCCCTGTCGCTATATTTATGCATGAAAAACACATACTCAAAGTCGCTTTATGTAATTATACACGGATAACGAGAATATGGCAACAGGGGTAGCGCGTCATCATTCCCGCCGCGATACGTCCGAATCAATTTGTAGAGAAATCCACTGCGCCGTGCGAATGTGCAGGAATAGGGGCGGGGGACATCGAAAGAAGAAGGGCGGGACCGAAGGATGCCCGGATGCGCGTTCCGCGCGTCCTGCCTGCCGGAGGTTCCGGGGGAAACGACCGTGCCGTCGTCGCAAAAGGCGGCGTTCAGGGGGGGATTTCATGGAGCGTCAAACACTGTCCATATCCGGCATCCCCGCCATCCTGTGGGGAAAGGCTTCGGATAGCGTCTATATCCATGTGCACGGCAAGCAAAGCCGGAAGGAATACGCCCGGGCCTTTGCCGAGATCGCCGGGGAAAAGGGCTGGCAGACCCTGAGCTTCGACCTGCCGGGGCACGGGGAGCGCACCGGCCAGCCGGACCGGTGCGACCTGCTTACCGGCGTCCGGGACCTGAATCGCGTGGCGGACTATGTGTTCCCACGCTGGCGCCATGTGGCCCTCTACGCCTGTAGCCTGGGCGCGTGGTTCGCCCTCAACGCCTGTCAGGACCGAAGGCTGGAGAAGTGCCTGTTCCAGTCGCCGATCGTGGACATGCGCTGGCTGGTGGCGCAGATGATGCGCTGGTCCGGGGTCACGCCGCAGCGCCTGGAACGGGAACGGGAGATCGAGACGCCCATCGACCCCCTGCGGTGGGACGAATATCAGTACATCCTCGCTCATCCGGTGGAGGGCTGGCCGTTTCCGACCTGCATACTGTATGCCGGGCGGGACGAGCTGCAACCGGAGGCCGCTGTCCGCGACTTTGCCCGGGCGCATGGCGCGGCCCTGGAGATTGCGCCGGACAGCGCGCATCCGTTCATGAAGCCGGGGGACGGGTCGATCGTCGAGGCGTGGCTTCGCTCGGCGATGGACGACGCGGACGGGAAGGGCCTTGCCTTCGTGAATCTCCGGGAGCGGCCCGGGCTGTCGGAGCGGGCGGCGGCTTGGTTCCACGAAAAGTGGGGCGTGCCGGAGACGGCCTATCTGAAACGGATAAGGGCCTACGTGAACGGCGGGAGGGAATACGGCTGGTACCTGTGCCTGGAGGACGGGCGCATCGTCGGCGGGCTGGGCGTCATCGACAACGACTTCCACGACCGCCGGGATCTATCGCCGAACGTCTGCGCCGTCTATACGGAGGCGGCCTGCCGGGGGCGGGGCATCGCCGGCCGCCTGCTGGAACTGGCGGTGGAGGACATGCGCGCCAGGGGCGTCTCGCCGCTGTATCTGGTCAGCGACCACATCGGCTTCTATGAGCGCTACGGCTGGGAATTCCTTTGCACGGTCCGGGAGGAGGATACGGGAAAGCCGACGCGCATGTATGTGCATCGGTGAGGAAGCGCCGGGACGCAGGATTTCAGGAGATTGCCTTCTGAGAAGCTCTCCTGAATCGTCGTCACGTGGGCGGGAGCCCCCGACGGGGTATCGCGCGGCACGGGCGTAAGTCCGGATACTTCCGAGGGCTCCGCGGGATGATTCGTCACGCTACGGCCGGGAACGCCCGTGGCCGACGGACAGACCTCCGGCGGGGGCGAAGCGCGCATTCCCGCTTGACAAACCCACCGGTTTTAATTAATATAAAAGAGGTTGTAATTTGCTTTACGAAAGGGATAACCATGGACACCATCATCCAAAGGCTTCAGACTTATACGGCGCAGAGCCCGAACGCCGCGATCCTCTTTGACGAGGCGCACTCGAAGGGCATCACCTATGCCCAGCTGGACGACATGTCCGGCCGGATCTACGGCTGGCTGAAGGCAAAGGGGATCGGCAGGGAGGACTTCGTGCTGATCGACCTGCCCCGGAGCGTTCTTCCCGTCATCGCCATGATCGGTGTCTGGAAGGCCGGCGCGGCCTGGGCGCTGGTGGAGGACACCTACGCGCCGGAGCGCATCGCCTATATAAAGGACGACTGCGGCTGCAAGGTCGAGATCTCCATGGATAACTGGGAGGACATCATGCGCCGCGAGCCCCTGGCGGGCCATGAGGACGTGGACCTCCACGACGCGGCCTACGCCATCTATACCTCCGGCACCACGGGCAGGCCAAAGGGCGTGCTGCACGAATACGGCAACCTCCAGCGGGCCATCGACTCCATCCGCATCGACGGCAGGGTGCCCTTCACCGACAAGGATGCCATCGCCACCCTGGCCCCGATGAACTTTGTGGCCACGGTGATCTGCATCGTGGCCGCGCTGAACGTCTTTTGCGGCAAAAACTACATCGTCTCCTATTCCACCATCAAGAATACCGGCGCGCTGGCGAAGCTGTTTCTGACCAAGCGCATCACCGTAACCTTCCTGACCCCCTCCTATGTGCGGAAGATCGGGAAGAACACCGGGCCGTTCCTGAAAAAGCTGTTCGTGGGCAGCGAGCCCGCCAACAACCTGTACCTGAAGCAGGTCGACCTCATCAACATCTACGCCGCCAGCGAAAGCGGCTTCGCCGTGGGCTTCTTCAGGATCGACAAGCCCTATGAGACGTGCCCCATCGGCAGGCCCCAGGTGGAGACGAAGATCGTGTTGCTGAACGAGGCCGGGAACGAGGTTGCGCAGGGGGAGACGGGCGAGCTCTGCTTTGAAAACCCCTATGTGCGGGGCTACATCAACCTGCCGGAGGAGACGGCAAGGGTATTCGTGGACGGCATGTATCACTCCGGCGACCTGGCCATGCTGAACGAGAACGGCGACTACGTGCTGCTGGGCCGCAGCGGCGACATGATCAAGATCAACGGCAACCGCATCGAGCCGGCGGAGATCGAGGCTGCCGTAAAGGAGGAGCTGGGCATCGACTGGTGCGCCGCCCGGGGCTTCGAGGAGGAGGACAAGAGCTACCTCTGCGCCTACTATACGGCGGACGTCAAATTCGACGTTTCCCAGCTGCGCAACGCGCTGATGCGGCGGCTGCCCTATTACATGATCCCTACCTATTACATGAAGATCGACACCGTGCCGATGAAGGCCAGCGGCAAGATGGACCGCGGGGCCCTGCCGGCACCGGATGCCAGGGATTTCCAGAGCAGCTATGTCGCGCCGACCAACGACACCGAGCGGGCCCTCTGCGAGGCCATGGCCAGGGTGCTGGGTCTCTCCAGGGTGGGCATTCACGATGACTTCTACGAGCTGGGCGGCGATTCCCTGGCTTCCATCGATCTGGTCAGCGCCTGCGCGCTGGAGGGCCTGGACGCGGGAACGGTGTTCCGGGGCAGGACCCCGGAGCAGATCGCCGTGCTCTATGCCCAGATGCTGGCGGAGGACGACGGCGTGCCGCCCGCCGTAAAGGAGGCGGAGGCCCGCAAGCGCGAGCATCCCCTGACCCAGGAGCAGCTGTACATGGTGGATTACCAGCTCTATTCGCCGAACTCCACCATGTACAACCTGTTCTCGATGATGAAGCTGGACAAGGCCCAGATCGACATGGAGCGCATGGCCGCCGCCATGCAGGCCGCCATCGCCAACCATCCGGCCCTGACCACCGCCTTCTCCTGGAACCGGGGGCGGGAACTGGTGCAGAGCTGGCGTCCTGAACGGGTCGAGACAATCCACGTGGAGCACCTGACGGAGTTCGAGTTCCGCTTTGTCCGCGACACGCTGGTCTATCCGTTCAAGATCGTAGGCGGGCGGCTGTACCGCTGCCGCGTCTTTGAGACGGAGGAGGCGGGTTACGTGTTCTTCGACGTCCATCATTCCGTGTTTGACGGCACGAGCCTCAAGGTGTTCATGGCCGACGTGGGCAGGGCCTACATGGGCATGGACTGCCAGCCCGACTACTATTACCTGATGCTCCAGCGCCGGGAGGACGCGGTAAAGACCGACTTCTACGAGGAGAGCCGCCGGTATTTTGAAGGCCGCTATGACGGTGACGACTGGTCCTGCTATCCGAAGATCGACCACGAATCCCGGGAGAACGAGATGGGCGAGCTGATCGCCCCGCTGGGCATACTGCAGCCCCAGATGAAGGCCATGGAGAAGGCCTACATGATTTCCCGAAACGAGTTCTTCATCACCGTGGCGGCGCTGGCCATCTCCATCTACAACAAGGCCCCGAACGTGAAGCTCTCCTGGATCTACAACGGGCGGGAGAACGCCCAGAGCCTGAGCACAGTGGGCCTGCTGTTCCGGGATCTGCCGGTGGGCCTGCGCTTCCGGGACGACATGACGCTGCGCGAGGCGTTCAACGACGTCCACGAGCAGGTGCAAAAGGGGATCGAGTACAGCTGCTATCCCTATGTGGACAGCCAGAACCAGGTGGCCAGCGGCGAAAGCGCCTACCTGCTCTACCAGCAGGACATCCGCGACATGGGCGGCATGGAGGGCTTCGACGTGGAGATGGTGGAGATCCGCCAGAACCAGGCGGCCTCCCAGACCATACTGGACATGGAGATCCTGGACGGCGAAAAGGGCCTCACGCTGATGATCGACTTCGCGGCCAGCCGGTATACCGAGGCGAGCATGGAACGCTTCAAGGACATCTTCGTCAAGCTGGCCCAGGCCATGGTGACCCACAACGCCCAGACCGACGTGACCATCGGGGAGATCCGGGGCAAGCTGGAGAACCACAGGACCTTCTTCCGGACGATCGCCGGCATCTTCAGCAGAAAGAAGTAAGCGGACATGGATCAGGAGAGAGAGCTCGCCCAGGAATTCACCTTCTGGTCGCTGATGAAATTCGTCGCCCCCAGCATCTTCGCCTTCGTGTTCATCGGGCTGTACCAGATGGTGGACGGCCTGTTCATCGAACGCTTTGTGGGGGAGCTGGCCATCAGCGCCATCAGCCTCTACTATCCGGTCATCAGCCTGTTCATCGCGGTGGGCATCATGATCGGCACGGGCGGCAACGCCGTGATCGTCAGGAAGGTGGGGGAGGGGAAGCGCCGGGAGGCCGGGCAGACCTTCTCCCGGGTGATCAGCTTCACGATCCTGCTGGGGGTGCTGTTCACCGCCGTGTGCCTGGTATTCGCCGATCCCATCATGCGCCTGTGCGGCGCGACGGAGGGCAACATCGAATACCTTCGGCCCTACTACCTCGTCATGAGCAGCTTTTCGATCATGATCCTGCTCCAGTCGGAGCTGGGCATCTTCATCATCGGAGAGGGCAGGACCGTGACGGCCGCCGTGGTCATCATGGTGGGCGGCGTGCTGAACTGCGCGCTGGACTACCTGTTCATGGCGAAGCTGAACATGGGCATCCGCGGCGCGGCAATCGCCACGGTCATCGGCTATTGCAGCACCATCGTCTACGCGGTGTGGTTCTACGTGATCGCGCGCAGGAGCAGCTACCGCCTGGAGCCGGCAAGGCCCAACTGGCGGGAGATGGGACAGATCTGCTTCAACGGTTCCTCGGACATGGTTTCCAACCTGGCCCAGGGCGTCACCGTGCTGTTCATGAACCACCTTGCCTTCCGCTGCTACGGCGAGAGCGGCGTCAGCGCGCTGACCGTGGTGACCTACGTGCAGGTGCTGATCATGCTGCTGTTCATGGGCTTTACCTCCGCGGTGGAGCCTGTGTTCTCCTACCACTACGGCAGCGGCAATACGCGGATGCGCAGGGAGGTCTACCGCCTGTGCATGCTGTGGTCCGTGGTGCTGGGGGCGGCGTCCATGCTGCTGCTGTTCCTGCTTCGCGGGCAGGTCATCGGCGTGTTTTTCGAGCGCGGGACCGATTTCCATGAAATCGCGGAGCAGGGCTACCTGCTGTCCCTGCCCGCCTGCCTGTTCGTGGGGGTCAATATCTTCGGCTCGGGCCTGTTCACGGCCTTCTCCAACGGCCTGGTTTCGGGCCTGCTTTCGCTGGTTCGGACCTTTATCGTGCTGACGGCCTGCCTGTTCGCGCTGACCGCCCTGTTCGGCGGCCCCGGCCTTTGGAGCGCCTGGCCGGCGGCGGAGCTGGTGTGCGCGGCGATCACGGTGGCTGTGCTTAAAAAATTCCGCAAAACCTATCAATACTGATTGTCAGGAGGAAAAACATGGAGTATTTTACCACCAAACGCGAGGGCGACATTCTGACGGTTAACCTGATCGGCCGCCTGGACACCAAGACCTCGCCCATCGTCCAGGAGGCGCTGGAGCCGCTGCTGGCCGGGGTCGCCCACCTGAAGCTGGACATGGAGGCGCTGAATTACATCTCCTCGGCCGGGCTGCGCGTGCTGCTGTTCCTGCTCCAGACGATGGAGGACGGCAACGGGGATATGGAGCTGTACAACGTCAACGAGGTCATCCGGGACGTGTTCGACATCACCGGCCTGCTGGACGTGCTGACCATCGTCTGAACGACAACGGATACCATTCCCAAATAAACGCAGAAGATCCTTTGCCTTGCAATGCCTTCGGCGAACGCATCGCCCAGGATGATACCGAAACGTTTGCCGGCCTGAGCGGAGCAAAGCGGATTCGTGTCGCGGGCCTGCGGCGCACAGGAGCTTTCTGTGTATCTGTTCAGGCATGGCGGCGCAGGCGCCGCTGCCGCAATAAACGATGCCTGTAGCGGCGGCCCCTGGGCCGCCATTGAAGCTGCACATACGTCCGGGACTGGATAGTTACCTTTCTGCTTCTTGCTTTGGGATCGTATTATCCATCCCCAAAGCCCCCTGTCGAATCGATGAAAGGGGCTTTTGTCTATGCGCCGTTTAAGCTGATTCGACAGGGAGGGAAGCAAAATGCGTGAAATGAGCGCCGCGGCCACCGTGGACAACATCGAGGTGGTCACGGCATTTATCAACGCCGAGCTTGAAAGGATGAACTGCCCCGAGAAGGTCATCTATCAGATCGACATCGCCGTGGACGAGCTGTTCGGGAACATCGCCCGCTACGGATACGATGCCGGGGAGGGCCCCGTCACCGTGCGCATTGAGGAGGCGGAGGCGCCGAGGGGCGTGGTCATCACCTTCATCGACCAGGGCATCCCCTACAATCCCATCTCCGCCAAAGCGCCGGACGTTACCCTGAAGGCCAGCATGCGCCCGATCGGCGGGCTGGGCGTCTACATGGTGAAGAAGAGCATGGATGAGGTCGATTACCTCCGCGAGGACGGCTGCAACAGGCTGAGCATCCGCAAGAACTTTTGAGGAACTGCCGCACGATACGGGCAGCTGTCTGACGGGCGGCCTTCGGCCGTCCGCGACCACCCGATCATGCGATGTTCCTTGAACAGGCATCCCGGCGGCGATAAAACAGGAGAGGGGCGACATGGGCTTGGAGGGAAAGCAAAGGCGGTTTGGACTGGGGACAAAGCTGAACATCATGCTGATCGCCGGCATCCTGCTGGTATCGGTGGGACTGCTGACGATCACCTACCGGGTGCATTGCCGCAAGGTGGACGGCTTCTATACCAAACAGGCCGAGCGCGCCGTAAGCGCTGCCTCAAATGATTTTACGGCTTCCATTTATCTGTCATATCTCTGGGAGATGATCGATACCGACGAATTCCGGGCGGTGCGCGAGCAGGCCGTGGCCGCGAATGACGAGCAGGTCATCCGGGACTGGATGCTCAGGCAGCATTCGGCTTTAACGCCGCGTTCGGAATCGGAAGCGGCGAACGGCCTGGAGGAAGCGGACTTGAACGACGATGGCGGGCTGTATGGGGATTATATGTACCTCGCCCAGATGCTGGCCCGGGTCAAGACGCTGTTCGACATCAAAAGCGTCTACATACAGTATGAAGTGGGCGGCGTGACCTACAACGTGGTGGACCCGGACGAGAGCCTGCTGGTGATCGGCTCGATCGAGAAGCCCATCGAGGCCCTCTCCCAATACAGCGACAACGAACGGATACCGCCCACCATATGCCGGTACGGGGATGACCTGCTCTGCATCGCCTGCGAGCCCATCGTTAACGAGTGGGACGGGAACAGGGTCATCGGGCTGGCGGGCGTGGACGTCGACATGAGCGAGGTGGTTCGGGAGCGCCACTGGTTCCTGGTCAACAGCGCCCTGTTCATAGCGATGCTTACCCTGGCGGCGATCGTGGCGACCATGCTGCTGACCCGGAAGATGGTAACCAAGCCCCTGAAGCAGCTGGCAGAGGGCGCCATGGGCTTTGCCAGCGGGGACGAGGGCTATACAAAGGAGGACGTGATCCAACTGCCGATTCGGTCCAACGACGAGATCGGCGAACTGTACCATGAGATCCAGTCGATGCAGGGGCGCATCGTGGACTACACCGGGAGGCTGACGACCATCACCGCCGAGCGGGAGCGCGTCAACACAGAGCTGCGCATGGCGACGCGGATTCAGGCTTCCATGCTGCCCAACAGGTTCCCGGCATTCCCGGACCGCGGGGAGTTCGACCTCTACGCCAGCATGGACCCCGCCAAGGAGGTGGGCGGCGACTTCTACGACTTCTTCCTGGTGGATGACGACCACCTGGCCCTGGTGATCGCGGACGTCTCCGACAAGGGCGTGCCCGCCGCGCTGTTCATGATGTCGGCCAAGATCATCATCAATTACCGCACCCGCATGGGCGGCACCCCCAGCGAGATCCTGACGGCGGCAAACGGGGAGCTGGTTGGAAACGACAGATCCAGGATGTTCGTCACGGTCTGGCTGGGCATACTGGAGCTGTCCACGGGCAGGCTGACCTGCGCCAACGCCGGCCATGAATACCCGATCCTCCGCGGCCAGGATGGCGCGTTCAGGATCTACAGGGACAAGCACGGCCTGATGGTCGGCGCGATGAAAAAGGCCAGATACCAGGACTACGAGCTCCGGCTCGCCCCCGGCGACGCGATTTTCGTGTACACCGACGGCGTGCCCGAGGCCAGCAACGCGGCGGGCGAGTTCTACGGCATGGAGCGCCTGGAGGCCGCCCTCAACCGGCTCCCGGGCGCAGGTCCCCGGGAGATCCTGGAGGGGGTCAAGGCCGACGTCGCCGCCTTCGCGGACGGCGCGGACCAGTTTGACGACCTGACCATGCTGTGCCTCGCGTACAGGGGCAGCACAGAACCCGGCTTCGCCCCGGAAAATGAAGCGATCGGGCCGGACGCCCGTGAAGCAATAGAGAAGGAGAGAAACCAATGAAGAAGTTCATCAGCATTATTCTGACCGTCGTATTGTTTGTCACCTTTGCCGCGACCGCGCTCGCAGAGAGCGCCTTCGGCTATACGCCCGATCAGGTCGTCCAGCGGCTCGAGGAATACGACCAGTACGCCGAGGACGCCATCCAGCAGGCCGTGAACGCCTCCCACCGCCTGGCCGAGGACCTGGTCTACGTCGACAGCCTCAATGCCAACGACGAGACGCGCGAGACGCTGCAGACCATCCTTGACGCCGTGGCCGAGCTGGACAACGACAGCGAGATCTCGGCCGTCCAGAGCCTGGCAGGCGGCACGGTCCAGATCGTGCGCGCGCTGGTGGTCCTGGCCAACGAGGCGGACCCCAACGGCGTCTACGGCGAAACCCTTGAGGCCATCATTCAGAACTACAACACGACCAACGACGCCGTCCAGACCGCTGACGAGCAGGTCGTAAACGCGCTCTACACCGCCGTCAGGCTGGCCGAGCTCGTGGTGAAGGAGAGCTGCACCTCCCAGGAGCAGATCGACCAGATCGACGAGGGCGCCGCCCAGTTTGCCGCCGACGATGAGGCCGCCGAGGGCGTCGAGGCCCAGATGGCCGTGGGCGCCAAGTGGCTGCGCAAGATGCTGGGCGCCTTCGCCAAGCTCAACAATCCGAACTGCATCGAGGACATCGACTCCCAGATGGAGGGCGTCGAGAATTACATCGCCTCCGAGGATATGGGCCAGAAGCAGGTGCTGTTCCAGTATCTGCTCGCCTCGATCTACGCCATCAACATCTTCACCGGCTACCTGCACCTGGATTGACGCACCGGGAAAGCTGTTTTACGGCCGCTGGCCGGGAAGCGCGGGCCGCGCGCTTCCCGGCTTTCTGTGAGCCGACGGGACGTGGACCCTGACTGGCGTCGGGACCGATAGTGATAATACTAATACTTTTCTCAATTAAAATGTGAAGGTCCTTCGCTTCCGTCAGGATGACACTATGAAGTCTGTCATCCTGAGCGGAGCGAAGCGGAGTCGTGCCGCAGGCTTGCATCGCACAGGATCTTTTCTATCTCTTATTTGAGAATAAGACAACGAGGGACGGAGGGAACGGGATGGACTACATCCATGAGCTGAGGCGGATCACCGGGCCGCGCAAGCTGATCCTGAACTGTGCGGGCGCGCTGATCATCAGGGACGACAGGATACTGTTCCAGCGCAGGGCGGACAACGGCAAGTGGGGCCTGATTGGGGGCCTGGTGGAGATGAACGAGACCTATGAGGAGGCCGCCCTGCGGGAGATTCGGGAGGAGACGGGGATGGAGGTCCGGCTGGACAGCTTTCTGGGCATCTTCCACAACCACAACATGGTATGGAGCAACGGGGATGCCGCCCATGTGATCTCCGCCATGTATACAGCCAGCATCGTCAGCGGCGAGCCCCGGATCGACGAGGAATCCTATGAATTGCGGTTCTTTGCCCGGGACGAAATCCCGGAATTGTTCGCGGAGGACCACATCGCGTCCCTGGATGCATATTTCAGGGGTGTGCGCCACCCGCTGCTACAGGAAAACCGCTGCAGGCAGAGGCCGTAGACCGAGGCGGGAATCCCATGACATGGACATACAGCGGCGCCCGCGCCGCCACAGCCCCCACGATCAGATGTGAAGGGCGATGGCAGCGCGGGCGCCGCCGCTACA
>JAZSAA010000472.1:0-13548 GCA_045601625.1 Clostridia bacterium
GGAGGCGGTCGGCGAGGGCGTCCGCCGGGGCATGGCGGAATATGGCATCCCCCGGGAGGACATCTTCGTCATCACCAAGATCTATCCCAACCAGTTCAGCGATCCCAAAGCAGCCATCGACATGGCGCTGGAAAAGCTGGACATCGGATACGTCGACATGATGCTGCTGCACCATCCCGGCGCGGGCGACGTAAACGCCTACAAAGCCATGGAGGAATACGTCGAGGCAGGAAAGATCCGCTCACTGGGCCTTTCCAACTGGTATGTGGAGGAGCTGACGGCATTCCTGCCGCAGGTGACGATCATGCCCGCATTGGTGCAGAACGAGATCCATCCCTACTATCAGGAACAGGATGTGGTGCCGTTCATCCAGGGCAAGGGCATCGTCGTCCAGTGCTGGTATCCGCTGGGCGGCAGGGGCTACACCGCCGAATTACTGGGCGATGAGACGATCAAGACGATTGCGGCGGCCCACGGGGTCTCTGCCGCACAGGTCATCCTGCGCTGGGACCTGCAGCGCGGCATCGTAGTGATCCCCGGTTCCTCCAATCCCGGGCACATCCGGGAAAACCTCGACCTGTTTGGCTTTGAACTGAGCGATGAAGAGATGGAACAGATCGCCGCTCTGGATCGCGGGGAAAAGCACGACTGGTATTGAACAATGAATAGACCGGCGACACCCTTTCACACATCGGCATCGTGCCGCGGCTTGAAGGGGTGTCGCATTTAGCCTTGCTATGCGTGCCGCCTGAAACGATCATTATCGCTATAGCGACGGCTTTATTATGTGTGCTTGTTTCTAAAGGCTCATCCCGCGATGTGGGTACACCAATAATAGCCGGAAATGTAGCGGCGGCGCCCGCGCCGCCATGGCATTCAATCACCAGGGAATACGATGGCGGCAAATCGGAATCGCGCGCCGGGCGAGTCCCTCAGGGCAGGGCGGTTTTATTGAACGGCTTCGTCCTCCACGCTGAGGGGCCGCGCCTCATTGCTCAGGACATCGTACTCCGCCAGGAAGGCGTCGTAGATCTGCTGATACTGCTGATCGCTGAGCTCATAGGCCTTGGCCGAATGAACGTGGTAATCGGGATGGGTCTGGTATTCCCTGCGGACCGCGCCGGAGACGGCGACGCAGTGGGAGCCGATCCTTTCAAAGCTGTTCAGCAGCTCGGTATAGGCGGTGCCCTGGGTGAGGTTGCACTCCCCGCGCGACAGCCTTCCGATATGGCGGGCCTTCAGTATCTCGCAGAGATAGGCCAGCGCGGCGGACCAGGGCTTCACCCGCAGCGCTGTCTGCAGGTCGTGTTCCTGATACGCCTTGACGGTGCGGTTGACCAGGCTCCGTTCGGCTTCGATCACAACGTTCAGGTCCTTCTTCGCGTCCTCTGAAAAGGTGATATTCTCATCATGCATGCCGCTGGTCACCCGGGCGATATTGGAGGCGTAGTCGCCGATCCTCTCCAGGTCGCCGACAACGCGCAGCAGGCTGGTCACCTTGCGGGTTTGCTGGGAATCCATCTGCTGCTTGGTCAGCTGGATCAGGTACTCCCCCGTCCTGGACTCGTACTTGTCGATCAGGTCCTCCTTCCGCTGGACCTTGTCAAACCGGGTCTGCGAGAATTCCTGGATCAGGTTGAGCGACCGGCCGACGTTCTTGCGAACCTTCTTCGACATGCCATAGACGACCCGCTCCGCCTGGCCAAGGGCCAGGGCGGGCATGTTCAGGAGGCGCTCCTCCAGCAGGTCAAAGTCCGCATTGTCCGCGATATCCTCCAGGTCCTCCTCCGAATCCTTGACAAGCGCCATGAGGAGCTTTTCCAACGCCTTGATGAACGGGAACAGCACCAGGGCCGTGACGATGCGGTAGACGGAGTTGATCATCGCGATCAGCACGGGGCTGACGGTCGTATTCAGGAACGGGAAGGAGAACACCGCGTTCAGGGCATAGAAGCCCACCCCCCACAGCACCATGCCGAATGCGTTTTCAAGCAGGTAGGCCCACGCGGTGCGCTTGCCGTTCTTATTGGCCCCGATCGCCGAGAGCATGACCGGGCAGGCGGCGCCCACGCCGATGCCCAGTATCACCGGAAACGCGGTGGCGAAGGTCAGCGCCCCGGTCACGGACAGCGCCTGTATGATACCGATGGAGGCCGACGCGCTTTGCAGGATGGCCGTCATCACAATGCCGAGCAGGATACCCAGGAACGGATTGGAAAACATGGTGACCGTCCTGGTAAAGACGCTGCTGTCCTTCAGCGGCGACACGGCGGCGCTCATCGTCTGCATGCCCACCATCAGCACCGCAAAGCCCAGCAGGATGTTGCCGAGGTTCCTGTACACGCTGCGCTTTGAGAGCATCCGGCACAGTATGCCCGCAATCGCGGCGATGGCGCTGATGGTCGAGGACGAGAGGAGCTTTGCGATTCCCGCCGAGCCCTCGATATAGGACAGGCACAGTATCCAGCCCGTGATGCTTGTGCCGATGTTGGCGCCAAGCGTAATGGCAATCGCCTGGTGAAGCTTCATCAGCCCCGAATTGACAAAGCCAATGACCATGACCGTGGTGGCCGAGGAGGACTGGATCACGGAAGTGACCGCCGTTCCCAGCAGGATGCCTTTCAGGGGCGTGTTGGTCATCCTGTATAAAAAGGTTTCCAGCTTGTTCCCGGCCACGCGCTTGAGCCCGTCCCCCATCAGCGACATGCCAAACAGGAAAAGCGCGACTCCGCACAGCAGGGAAAGGATCATGCTGACAGCTTGCATAGGGTTCCTCCCGCATCCATGATAACTGTATTCCCATCGGATTCTACCATATAAATAGGAAAAAAGCAACAGGCAGACAGCGCGGGAATCCGTGCAATCGCTCCGTAAAAGAAAATGCCGCACGATACGGCGGCACATCCGGCGATGCCTTTTTCGTCATCTGTCGCTTGCAGATTTCTCGGTTTTCCGCCAGTAAACCTTCATAATCTGCATCTACGCCTGTCGTAAAATTCACACGCCAGCTGGCCGCCTGAATTGCGCGTGTTTTCACTAAAGACAATATAACAGTTGCCGACTCGGTAAACATATGATAAAATGGATAACAGAGGGCTGTATGCGGACACATCGCAGCCATGGGACGGCCGCGATCAGGCCGTGACATGAAATGATACAGCCTTCGAAGCGCGTTATTATGATTACCGAGGCGTAATTCCATGAGTATCGTTTATTTTGATATTTGCTCCATACCGCTGTTTCTGATGATACTGTTCGTCTGCTTCTCCCGCAAAATGACCAAAGGGAGCGCGAACCAGCTATTCGTTCTGGCAGTCCTTCTGTCGCTGTTCAGCGCAATCGCCGATCTGGGCATGGAAATCACCAGCAACATGGCGCCAATGTCCGAATCGGCCCGGTTGATCTGCAATATCTCCACCTACGCCTACCTCGCCATCCGAAACGCCAACAACGCCGTCCTGCTGCTGTTCCTGCTGGCGCTCACGCGCACGACGTTCCTGCTGCGAAAGAAGTGGGCCAGGATCGCTTTTTGCCTGCCCTACGCCTGTATCCTGGTCATGCTCATCCAGAACGTCTTTACCCACAACGCCTTTTCCATCACGGCGGAGGCAGGCTATACCCGCGGCCCCCTGATGCTGGCATTCTACGGCATCGCCCTGATCTACGGGCTGCTCGGCCTGTCCTATTGCATCTACTGCCGCCGATACCTGCCGCTGAACAAATGGAGCTCGCTGCTCGCCATCTATGTGCTGGCCCACCTCGCGGTGCTCATTCAGTTCTTCCATCCGAAGCTGCTGTTGGAAATGTTCTTCACCGCGCTGGGTGAAATGCTGATCATGCTCACCATAATGCGGCCGGAGGAGCGCATGGACAGCGAGGTCGGAATGCTGAGCTGGGCTTCCTATCAATCGGATCTTCGGAACACCATACTCTCCCGCGATCGCGTGCTGATCGTCGTAATCCAGATACTGAGCTGCCGGGAATTGCGCAACTACCTGGGGGACCACAGCTTCAACAAATATATATTGGAAATCGGCAACGCGATCCGCGCGCTGCGCTGGAAACACCCGCACCGCATCGAGCTCTACTGCGAGCGCCCGGGCACCATCTACCTGATCGCGGACAAGGACGAAACCGACGCGGAAAAGCTCAGCCAGCGCCTGTTGGCCGAGGCCAATGACAATCTCAAAAGCTACCTGGACAAGGGCGCGCGCTTCGACTGTCAAATCTGCCTGATCCGCTGCCCGGACGACCTCCGGAACGTCGGGGACATCATCAGCCTCGGGCATACCTTCCAGAAGCATGGAAGCCGCAGGCAAACGGTATTCCACGCCCGCGGGATCATCCATACCCAGAACTTCACCATCGAAGCGCACATCGAGGACATTCTCGACCGGGCGATCAGGGAAAACCACATCGCCGTCTATTACCAGCCGATCTTCGACCTCCACACGGGCCGCTTCCACTCCGCAGAGGCCCTGGCACGCATCATCGACCCCGAATACGGGTTGATCTCCCCCGCCATATTCATACCGGCCGCTGAAACGCGCGGCTTTATCATCCCCATCGGCGATATGGTGCTGGAGCAGGTGTTCCGTTTCATTTCAGAGCAAGATCCTGACGCGCTGGGCCTCTCCTACGTCGAGATCAACCTCTCCGTAGCCCAGTGCATGGAGACGGACCTGCCGGAGAAGATCCACGCGATGCAGCAAAAATACGGCATTGATCCAGCCCGGGTCAATCTGGAGATCACGGAGACGACATTCGAGCACATCAACGACATCATGGTCGAAAACATCGAAAAGCTGACCCGGATGGGCTACAGCTTCGCCCTGGACGACTATGGCATCGGATACTCCAGCATCCAGCGTATCAACCACCTGCCCCTGAAGCTCATAAAGATCGACAAGAGCATGCTGGACGAGGTCTCCTCCGCCAACGGCAAAATCATCCTGGAGCACACGATACGAATGATGCAATGCATCGGCAAAAAGCTCGTCGTGGAGGGCGCGGAAACCCCGGAGGCGGTGGAACTGCTGAGATCCATGGGCTGCGACTACATCCAGGGGTTCTACTATTCAAGGCCATTGCCCGCACCTGAATTCGTCGGGTTCCTGAAGGCAAACAACCGTTGACCATCGGTATGATGCGCTGCGCCGCCGCTGTACCGGCCTGATTAAGGCAATCAGAATCCAAAAGGAGTTTTTGACATGAAACGAATGGCCGTCATTCTCGTACTCGTCCTCCTCTTCTCCCCCGCCGCCTTCGCGGAAGAACCGGCCCCATCCCACATGGACGACTTCCTTTCCGGCCTCTCCCAGGCCTGGAACGGCCTTGTCGGCATGGCGGGGGACGTCGGGCAATCCTTGTCCGACTGGGCGGACGCCTCCGGTGTCACCGCCTGGCTGGAGGACACGGCCAGCGATATCTCCGCCTGGGCCGATGACAGCGGCCTCGCAGAGTGGGCAAACACGACGCTCTCGACCGTTCAGGCCTGGGCCGATGACAGCGGCCTTGCCGACTGGGCCGCGAACGTTTCCGCCCGGGCGCAGGAATTCGTCGAGGAAAACCGCCCGGCCATGGAGGCGTGGCTCGCCCATGCGGGAGAAGAGGCCAGGCACGCCTGGGATACGCTTATGAGTGCGGAAACGCACACACCCGCCGAGGTCGAAGCCGCGCTGGACACCGTGACCGCGTCATTCGGGAAGGACGCAGGCTTTGAATACGTGCACGATCCCCGCGACAATCCCCAAGCCATGAAGGACATCGTGTATAATCCCGACGCTGTCTACGGCTTCTCCCCCAGCCCTGATTCCACCCGACTCAGGGAATACGTCGATGCCATCGACTGGACGGACGCCGAACAGGTCGCCGAGGCCCGCGCACAGCGCCAGGCCTATCTCGACAGCATGTCCGAGCTGTACCGCCTGATCGAAAAGATGCTCACGGAGGGCAAGAATGTGGAGACCATCGCGCGCGCAGTCAGCCAGCGAAGGAACGAGCTGCGACTGGAAGCGTACAAGGATGACCCCAAGGGCCTGGAGACGGTCAGGAAGAGCAACCTTGAAACCTACGGGGATGAGGCGGGGCCGTCCGCGGATTTCTTATATGAGAAATACGGCTCATGGCAGACTGTGCTGGAAAAGGCCCTCAACACCAACATGGGCATGGATGCCTGCCTGGGTTTTTATGACGCGCTTTATGACTACTACGATATTCAGTGATGACCCTCTGTGTCCCGTCCGGTCGGCGACGCTGTAACCCCGGAGCCGTCTCAAAGCCGGCCCTCCCGGGAGCCCGGTCATGAAAGCAGTCCCACCGTTTTCTAATCTTCTCCTAATCCATTTTTCTTGGCATTTCATTTTCCGGCGCTATGATTGTTCCATCAAAAGCAAAGGAGATCAGAACAATGACTGAAATGAACGCCAACATGATGGAACAAGCGACCGCAACCATGACCGAGGACAACAGCGAAGCGCAGGCGGCCCAACTGGATATGGTGGAACAGCTCGCCGGGAAGATGAGCGTCACCCTGGCGGAAGCCCGGGCTTCCCTCGAAGCCGCCGACTGGAACATGCTCACGGCAACCCACATGCTGGAGCGGGAGGAATTCCTCAGGAAGCAGGCGCTGAACGAGGCGGTGGAAAGCTGTTCGGCCGACGACGGGGCCGCGCAGGACAGCGCCGCCGCGGAGAAGCCCGCGCCCGGCGTGGCCGCTGAGAAGGCCGCGACGAAACCCAGGAAGCATCGCCAGTGGTTCAGCAACCTCTGTGATCATCTCCCCCGCCTGGTGGCCCTTGGCAACCGCAACCGCTTCACCGTCGTCAGGAACGGCGAGCCGCTGCTGGAGATGCCCGTCACCGCACTGGCGCTCCTGCTGCTGTTCAGCTTCGGCACGTGCGCGCTGCTGATGGCGGCGGGGCTGTTCGCGGGGTGCAGGTATGCGATTGCCGCGACCGCAGAGGCATAACCTCCGCTCGGCCGAAGGGGCGGGCCGGCTCCGGATGATCCCCGCAGCAAATCCCGGCCTGCTCCCTTCGGTGCACGGAACAATACGTAACGGAGGACATGCATACGATGCGGGAAAGAATGCTTCAAAGGCGGTGTGCCCATGGACTGCATACGCATGATCGGCTATGACGCCGTGCATCCCTCCGATTTCGTCTATGACGTGCCCGGGGACCACGGCCATTACCTGCTCATACTCACCCACACGCCCCTCCGCTTTTGCGACGGCGACGGGGAGCGCATCTATCCCGCCCACCACGCGGCGCTGTTTTCCCCCGATTCCCGGATTCACTACGGCGCGTGCGGGGCCGCTTACGGCAACGATTGGATGATCTTTAACTCCGACGAGCCCTACGTCGCCCAATTTCCACTGCAAAACCGCCCGTTTCCGGTCCCGGACGCCGATTACTGCCACAACCTGTTCCAGCTGCTCACCTGGGAGCACATGCAGAGCAGCCACGAAGCCGTCACCGCCCAATTGATGGCGCTTTTGTTTCAAAAGCTGCGCGCCGGGCTCGATTTGCCCGGCGATACCGATTACCGCCTGGAGCTGGCTACCCTGCGGCGGCGCATCATGAGCCAGCCGGGAAGAAGCTGGAGCGTATCCGAAATGGCCGAACAGCTGCACATCAGCGTCGGCTATTTGCATTTGCTGTACAAGCGGCAGTTTGGCGCCTCCTGCATCGACGACGTTATCGAAAGCCGGATTCGGCAGGCCAGGGACTACCTGTCCCACACCCAGCTGCAGATCCAGGAGATCGCGGCGCTCTGCGGCTACAACAGCGCCGAGCACTTCAGCCGCCAGTTTCGCAGGCAGTGCGGCATGAGCCCGGTGCAGTACCGCCGGTCGGCATCGCCGTCCGGGCAGCCATAGGGCCGGGTCACGCCGCCGCCTTCGCCCTTCTGCTCCAGGAGAGATAGCGCAGCAGGCAGGCCACGGCGCTGATTGCCCAGGTCAGGCCCGCTGTCCACCAGATCGCCCACACGCCTACCGAGGGAATCCGCATCAAGGCCATTGGCAGGAATATCCGGCACAGCATTTCGATGATGCCGTTGATGAAGGAGAACAGCGTATCGCCCACGCCGTTGAGGGTGCCGCGGGTCATGTAGATCGTGCCCAGGAACACATAGAAGCAGCTGGTCAGGCGCAGCGCCCCGCCGCCCAGCGCCACCACCTCCGCGTCGTTGACGAACATCCCGACGATGTTGGGGCCCAGCAGCTGGATCACGACCAGCATCGCCCCGGAAAACAGGGCCATGGCCAGCATGGCGTCCCGAAGGCCCTCCCGCACCCGGTCCAGCCGCCTGGCCCCGTAGTTCTGCCCCGCATAGGTGGACAGGGCCATACCCAGCGAGCCGAAGGGCTGCTGGGTCAGCTGGTCGATGCGGTTTGTCGTCGTATAGGCCGCCACCGCCGCCGTGCCAAATCGATTGACCACCGTCTGGAGCGCCGTGGTGGAGATGGCGATCATCGACCATTGCAGCGCCAGGGGCAGGCCGAGGCGAACCGCGTGGCAGACGATGGCCCAGTCCACGCCCAGGCGTCTGCGGTCGAGCCTGAAGTAGGGATTGGTGCGCAGCGCGAACACCAGGCAGCCCACACCCGCCAGCAGCTGGGCCAGCATCGTGGCCAGCGCCGCGCCGAACACGCCCATGCCCAGGCTGCGGACAAACAGAATATCCAGCGCCACGTTCAGCAGGCAGGCCACCACCAGGAAATACAGCGGCGTCCGGGAATCCCCCAGCGCCCTCAGCATCGAGGCGGCGTAGTTGTACACCCCGATCATCGGCACGCTGACGCACATCACGCGCATGTAGGTGATGGCGTCGGGCAGTATGTCCCCCGGCGTGCCCAGCAGGCGCAGGGCAGCGGGGGTCAGCGCAAAGGCGATGGCGCCCATGGCGACGGACGTGGAAAGCATGATATACGCCGAATTCACGATGGCGCGGCGCACCCTGTCGTCGTCCCCGGCCCCGAAATACTGCGCCGTGACGATGCCGCCGCCGCTGCTGATGCCATTGCACACAGAAAAGAACAGAAAGGTCAGGGAGCCGGTGGCCCCCACGGCGGCCAGCGCTCCCGCCCCGATAAACTGACCCACGATGATGGAATCCGCCAGGTTGTAGGCCTGTTGGAACAGATTCCCGATGAGCAGCGGAATCGCAAACAGGGCCAGCAGCCTCATCGGCCTGCCCTGGCTCATGTTCATGGTCCTGGTACGCGCCACGCTTATTTCCTCCATTGCATGAATGTGACCCAATCTCATGTACATTACACCGGCATCACTGACATTTCAATGAACTATTCTTATATTTTCTTGATCTATTCTCACATCCCGTCGCTTTTCGCGTCTGCCTTCCGGGCTTCGGCCTGCATCGGTCAGCCCTGTGCCATGCCTGGCTGGCCAAATGAAACGCGGGGCTGCCCGTAACGGACGGCCCCGCGTTGTAGCGGCATTGCCTTTTACAGATATGCGTCCAGCGCGTCGATGGCGTCGAAATTGCCCTCGGCGATGGCCAGCTCCATCAGCTTCTCGATGCTTTCGGAATCGGCGAATTCCGCGAACCGCTTCACCGGGTCCCACTGGCCCGCCTGGGCCCGGGCCACCAGCACGCGGCCGATGTATTCGGGACTGAGGATGCCCGTCAGCTGGGCGAAGAAGTCGAAGTCACCGGCCTCCACCACGGCGTCGGCCAGCTTTTCCCGCTGGACGTCGTTCATGCAGTGGCTTGCGATCTGGCTGGCCAGCACCCGGGCCTCGGCCCGGTAGGCGGCCAGGGCGATCTCGTCGGCGCAGTTCTCCAGGGAGATCTGCTCGGCGTAGGTGGCCAGCCACTGCCAGTTCTCCTGCTTCGCCGCGGCCAGGGCGATCTTCTCCTGCAGCTCGTCCTCGAACTGCCAGGCGTGGTCCCCCAGCCAGCCCCAGTTGCCCGCCTCGATGGCGGCGTCGATGGTACGGGTGTCGGCATATCCGTTCAGGTGCTCCAGCACCCAGTCGTGCATGCCCAGGCCGTTGGCCTTCTGGGCGATCTGGCGCAGCAGCTCCTCGTCCTTGATATCGCCGACATGGTCGGCCAGCCACTCCCAATTCTCGTCCTGGAGGGCGCGCTCGCAGGCGGCCTTGCGCAGGGCCTCGGCGCGGCTCTGCTTCTCCTTGACGCCCTCGACGATGCCGTTGATGGCCGAAGACATCTCCTCCATCACCTCGCCGCCCAGCTTGCTGGCCCTGCGCAGGGCCTTTTCCACTCCCGCGCCGATCTTCTGGCCCACGTCCTGCATGGTCTTGCTCAGCTCGTCGGTGTTGATGCCGGTCTGGTTCACGGCCCGCTTGACGGTGCGCCCGCCCTTGGCCGCGGCCCTGGCCAGGCCGTCCACCATGTCCCGCTTCAGGAACGGGGCCACCTTGCGCAGCACGTTCCAGTCCAGCTGCTCGTCGTTGGTCTGGATCAGCTTTTCCAGGCACTCCTGGCTGGCGAAGGGCGCAAAGCGGGCGATATCCTCCGCCGTCAGCCTGTCCTTGTTCTCCAGCAGCAGCTCGTCCACCGCCGCCTTGCTCATGAAGGGGGCCATCTGCAGCAGCGTCTGCACGTCAAAGGGCTGGGCTGCCTCGCCCTCCCCGCCGGCCTCCGCCGGCTGGGCGGCGGCTTCCGCGTCCTCCCCCTCAGGCTTCTCGGCCTCGGGGTCTTCGGCGCCGTCGTCCTGGGTATCCTTCCGTTCGCTTCGGAAGATGCTGCCCACGCTGTCCATGATGTTGTTGACGAAGTTACCTATATTCTGTATCGGCTCGTCGAAGGGGGAGGCCGACTTCGGGGGCTCCACGCGGTCCTCCAGCACCTCGCCCTCCAGAAGCTGCTCGATGGTGATGCCGAACAGCCGCGTCAGCGCCACCAGCGTCTGCACGTCGGGCAGGGCCGCCCCTGTCTCCCACTTGGAAACCGCCTGGTGCGACACGCTCAATGCCGCGGCCAGCTGCTGCTGGGTCATATTCTTGTTCTGCCTCAGCTTTGCGATCGTCTTTCCCACCTGCACGTTATCTATCATTGCTTCCGCCTCCATTCTTCACGGATTGTATTCCTGCGTTGGGCTTTCACCCATCTACACCATAGCATATTCAACCTGCATTTGCAAGCAACTCATGGTTGAATTCGCTATAATCCGAGTTGCGTAACACGAATTTATCAGCACTCTACGCCATTGAGTGCTAAAAATCCCTTGACAACCCGTCAATTCGGATTATAATGGATCATGTAAACACAGTTTAAACGGCCGTCCCCCGGACGCCGCGTCAGCCGATCGGCAAGGATTCTTCGACTTCGGCTTTGCCTCCACTCAGGATGACGGCGATACCGCGTGTTTGTCATCCTGAGCGGAGCGTCAGCGGAGTCGAAGGACCTGTGTCCATCGCAGGGCTGATGCGAGTACCCGGCGCAGGCGGCGTTAACGAATTTCGGAGGTGAATACCATGTCCAAGGGAACCGTTTCCATAAATGCTGAAAACATCATGCCGGTCATCAAGCAGTGGCTGTATTCCGACAAGGACATCTTTGTGCGCGAGCTCGTCGCCAACGGCTGCGATGCCATCCGCAAGTATCGCTGGCTGGTGAACAACGGCCAGGCGGAGGGCGACGACGCCCCGGACCGCATCGACGTGATCGCCGACAAGGAGAAGGGCACGCTGACCTTTATCGACAACGGCATCGGCATGTCCGAGGAGGAGATCGTCAGGTACATCGCCCAGGTGGCCTTCTCCGGCGCGACGGACTTCATCACCAAGTACACCGAGGAGAGCAAGGGCGAGGGCGCAGGCATCATCGGCCACTTCGGCCTGGGCTTCTACAGCGCCTTCATGGTGTCGGACAAGGTGGTCATCGACTCCAAGAGCTATACCGACGCCCCCGCCGTGCGTTGGACGAGCGAGGACGGCATGGAGTACGAGATCGAGCCCTCGGACCGCGCCCAGCGGGGCACGGCCATCACGCTGTACATCGACGACGAGGACAAGGATTTCCTGAACCTGTGGACGATCCGCGGCGCCCTGGAGAAGCACTGCGCCTTCATGCCCGTGCCCATCTTCGTCAGCGAGGTCACAAAGCCCGAGGAACCCAAGGAGGGCGAGGAGCCGAAGAAGGCGCCCGAACCCCAGCAGATCAACGACATTCACCCGCTGTGGATGAAGCGGCCCAACGAGTGCACCGACGAGGAATACAGGGAATTCTACCGCAAGGTGTTCAACGACTACGAGGAGCCGCTGTTCTGGATCCACCTGAACGCGGAATACCCGTTCAACCTGAAGGGCATACTCTACTTCCCCCGCATCAAGAACGAGTTCACCGCCAGCGAGGGCGTCATCAAGCTGTACAACAACCAGGTGTTCGTGGCCGACAACATCAAGGAGGTCATCCCGGAGTTCCTGCTGCTGCTGAAGGGTTGCATCGACTGCCCCGACCTGCCGCTGAACGTGTCCCGTTCGTTCCTGCAAAACGACGGCTACGTGAAGAAGATGGCCGCCTACATCACCCGCAAGGTGGCCGACCGGCTGGTCAGCGAGTTCAACACGAAGCGGGAGGACTACCAGCGCTACTGGGACGACATCCACCCCTTTGTGAAGTACGGCTGCATCAAGGACGAGAAGTTCTACGACCGGGTGAAGAGCGCCCTGATCTACAAGACCACCGGTGGCGAATACGTCACCCTGGATGAATACATCAACAAGAACTGCGACACCGACGAGAACAAGACCGTCTACTACGCCAGCGACGAGAAGCGCCAGGCCCAGATGATCCGGCTGTACAACGACCAGGGCAGGGACGTGATCCTGCTGAACACGCTGATCGACAACAACTTCATCAGCTTCCTGGAGTACACCGAGCGGGACGCCAAGGTCAGCTTCAAGCGCGTGGACGCCGCCGCCGACAGCCTCACCGAGGAGGGCGAGATCAGCGAGGAGGCCCGCGCCAGGCTGGAAGGCCTGTTCCGCAAGGCCATGGGCGACGACACCGTGGACGTGCAGCTGAAGCCCTTCAAGGACGACGCGCTGATCTCGATGATCACTGTGGACGAGCAGAACCGCCGCTTTACCGAGATGTCCAGCCGCTGGGGCGGCAAGGACCTGAAGCTGCCCGAGAAGCGCACCCTGGTGCTCAACGACAAGCACCCGCTGGTGAAGTGGCTGCAGGCCGCCGGGGAGAACGAGCAGACCGAGACCGTCTGCGCCCAGGTGGCCGACCTGGCCGAGATGGCCCGCCAGCCCCTGGTGGCCGACCGCATGGTGGACTTCCTGAAGCGCAGCAACGCGCTGCTGACACAGCTGATCGAGAAGCAGGCAGATGTGATATGATTTGTAAAGCCTGATTTATCGAGATGATGCATTGTATACTGAACCCCTCCGACCCCGCCTGCAAGGCGGCAATCCGGAGGATTGCCGGTTTCGCCCGAAGGGCGAAACTGAATTTGACAAATCAAAGATTTGGCAAATTCACCGCGGGGCCACCTCCCCTTTCAGGGGAGGCTTTTGAAGCGACTCGCGGCCATTTGAGCCT
>JAZSAA010000473.1:0-4553 GCA_045601625.1 Clostridia bacterium
CCGCGAGCACGTGGGCATGACCCCCATGGGCATGAGCTTCTCCGAGCTGGCCTCCATGACCGGCGGCGGCGTGCAGACCCCCGGCTTCATGGGCCACGGCAAGCACTTCATCGCCTCCAAGAAGTTCATCAAGGCCGAGGGTGGTCTGGCCCGCATCGTCTGGCTTCCGAAGGCCCTGAAGGAGCAGATCGCCGAGCGCCTGGACGAGAGCGCCAAGGAGCTCTACGGCATCGACAACTTCTCCAGCATGATCGCTGACGAGACCGTCTGCACCGAGGACCCCGAGGAGCTGCTCAACTACCTGACCGAGGTGGGCCATCCCGTGCTGGGCATGGAGCCGCTGATGTAGTCGCAGAGCGACAGTCAACTGCTGCCGCGCATGCGCATCCCACCCGTCCCGACGAATTTGGGACGGGTGGGTGTTTCGTTTCTATTGCTTTCAATCCTGAAGCGACGGCATTTTGCGCCATTGATTCAAGCGCAAAATGCCTGCGTTTCGACTACATACGTTTACCGCAACAGCGGGTTGCTTGTGTTCAGGGTATCTCTATAGTAGAATGTAAATATGAAATCAATCTGCGCGGGAGGTACTTGTCATGAATACACAGGAAGTCATCCATCAGCTCAGGACGAAAATGGGTCTTTCCCAGGACGATCTGGCCGAGAAGGTGTTCGTCACCCGGCAGGCGGTGTCCCGCTGGGAGAACGGCGACACCGTGCCGAACACGGAGACTTTAAAGCTGCTCTCCCGGCTGTTCAATGTATCGATCAATACCCTGCTCGGCTCCCCGCAGAAGCTGATCTGCCAGTGCTGCGGCATGCCGCTGGAGGACGCGATCATCGGCAAGGATGCCGACGGCACCCCCAACGAGCATTACTGCCAGTGGTGCTACGCGGACGGCACCTACACCTACAGCGACATGGACGACCTGATCGACGTCTGTGTGAGAAACATGGTCAATGAAGGCTTCAGCGAGGAACAGGCGCGCGTCCATCTGAAGCAGACGCTGCCCCATCTGGATTACTGGAAGCGGTATGAGGAGCTGAGCGACGGCGGCCAGTTCGAGGCCTTCAAGCGGCAGCTGATCGAAGAGATCAACGCGCTTCACATCGAGGGCCTGCCCAGGGTCGAAAAGCTGAACGCCCTGGTCGGCAGCTTCGTCAACCTGGAATACCCACTCCCCAGCGGCATAAAGGCGAAGTTCCTCAACGACCAGACCACCTATCTGGGAAACCAGCTGGAATCCGAATTCGGCGGCGAGCGGTGCTTCGGCGTGCTGGCCTGCATGGACTTCATACTGATCTGCACCTATGAAAAGGACTGCGTCAACCCGGAGCTGTTGATGTTTAAGAAGCGATAACCATTTCATTTAATCAAGGTGATACGATGGATAAAAAGGCCCTGCGCCGGGAGATCGGCGAAAAAAAGCGCGCCTTGAGCGAGGCGCAGATCGAGGCAAGAAGCCGCGTGCTTGCGGACAGGCTGTTTGCCGCAGAGCAATACAGACAGTGTAAGTCCCTCTACGCGTACCTCTCCTTCAACCAGGAGGTGCGCACGAGCCCCATCATCAAGCGGGCCTGGGCGGATGGCAAGCGGGTGGCGGTGCCGAAGGGGATCGGCAGGGACATGGTATTCATCTGGATCGACAGCTTTGACAATCTGGCCCCCCAAGGCGCGTTTCACATCATGGAGCCCATCGGGGACGGCCCCGTCGCGGGCGACGAAACGGCGCTGATCCTGATGCCCGGGCTGGCCTTCGACCCCAATGGGCATCGCGTGGGCTACGGCGGCGGCTACTACGACCGATTTCTTGAAAAGGAGCCTGATCACCCGCTGGTGGCGCTGTGCTACGATTTCCAGCTGGTCGACCACCTGGAGGTCGAGGCGCACGACGTGCCCGTGGACGTGGTGATCACGGACGCCTGAGCCGTAAGGGGGAGGTGTTGGTATGCGGGCACTGGTCATCAATTGCAGCCCGGTGCGCAGCGGCGCGACAGCCGAAATCGCCGGGATCGTCGCCGAAGCGCTCTGCGGGAAATACGAGGTGAAGTCCGTCTGCATCGATGACTATCGCTTTGACTTTTGCAAGGGCTGCCGGAGCTGCCACAGCACGGCGCGCTGCGTGCTGCGGGACGGCGCGGACGCGCTGATGGAGGAATTTGAGCGCGCGGACACTGTTGTGAGCGTCTCCCCCTCCTACTGGGCCGACGTTCCCGGCCAGTTCAAGGCCTTCATCGACCGCTGCACCCCGTGGTGCAACACCCACGAGCCCCACGCCCGCCTCAGCGCCGGCAAGCTTGGCTATGCCGTCGCCCTGCGCACCGGTCCCGGCCTGCCGGAATGCGAGCGCATCCTGGGCACCATCAGGCACTTCTACGGGCATCTTGAGATCGAATACCGAGCAGGCCTCGCCCTGACAGGCGTCGAGCATCGCAAGGACGTTGAAGGCAGGACGGCGGAAATCCTATCTTTCTGCGAAGATATTTGAGTCCTTGGAGCACCGCATACAAAAAGGGAATTTGCCCTGCAAATTCCCTTTTGTATGCGGTTTTGTTCTCCCCTACGCCTTCGCCTTTCGCTGGGACTTGCTCTTGAAGTAGTGCTCCAGGATGGGTACGTACAAGAAGCACACGATGCCCGCGGTGAAGCCGCCGTTGTACAGGTTGAAGCCGCCGTGGATGGCGGGCACGCTGGTGACCAGGCAGTAGTGCAGTATGCCCGCGACGATGCCCGCGATGATGCCGTACTCGCCGGAGATGGGGGCCAGGCCGCTGGCAAAGCACAGCCCCACGACGATGGCCTGGGCATTGACGGCGAAGGCCGTGATGCCCGCCTTGTTTAGCAGGCCCATGATCACATAGCCGATCATGATCGGGAACACATTCAGCGGCGTCGCGCCGTTGCAGCAGCAGCACAGCATGCAGAACACCGCGCCCATGGTGGCGCCGGTGAAGGTCGCGCCGATGAGGTTGTAGTAGAGCATGATGAACAGGCCGTAGACGCCGAGGTTCATCAGGTTGGAACCGCCGCTGTACTTCGCGGTGAAATCGACCTTATAGCCCGAATCCGTGATCAACCGGGTGTAATCCCCCAGGCCGCCGTTGAGGATCAGGCCGCCGATCACGCACAGCGCGAACACGGTACAGCAGAAGACATTCACGAATATACGGTTTCCGTCGCCCAGGTTCGCGGTGATGGCCGGGGCTTCAACGCCCGCGATCTTGTAGAGCACCGCAAAGATGAAAAAGCACAGGAAGCCCGCCGCGGGACCGGCGTTGTAGAGGTCGTAGCCCTTGTGGAAGCCCGGGGAATGGGCGCAGAGCGCGGGCATCGAGCAGCCCACCACCACGCCGATCACCAGCGCCAGCACGACGCCCAGCAGCGTCAGGTGGGGTTCCTCGCCCATCACCGGGTAGTAGAACAGCACCTGGGTGATGATCGGGGCGACCGCCGTGGCGAACATATAGAAGTTCAGGAACTTGCCGAAGGGCTGGTGCTTGATCAGCGCATAGACTGCCACGCCCAGCATCAGCGGGATGATGTTCAGTATGCTTATGCCGTAGGAGCAGAAGCCCAGCGTCAGGAAGAAGGCGAGCACCGTGCCGCCGTTGACCTTCGCCTCGGGCAGGAACATCAGCCCGCAGCACACCGCGCCCACCAGGAAATAGTTCAGCATCGAACCCGAGACGCTGCCGATTTCCAGCTTGAAGTAGTCCTTGGTCAGCTGGGCCGGCATCAGGCAGATGCGGCGCAGTCCGGGCAGCATCTCCTTCACGTCCGGCGCAAAGAAGGCCCCGATCAGGAAGGCCAGCGTGAAGGCGCACATCACCGCACGCAGCAGCTTGCCGTTGTCCATAACGCGCTTCGTCTTGAAGCTCATTCGTACTCCCCCATTCATCGTTATCGTGCATAGGAGCGCTGTTTCACCGCCCACGTTCTTCGGGCGGGCGGCGCAACGCCGCCCCTACAGGGTTTGCGTCAACATCCGCCCATCAACGCTCTTGATGGGCGGATGCTCATTTCGCTGGCTTATACTAATCTCAACCTATCCTATACAATCCTGCGGTGCCTTTTTCGCCATACCTTCGTTAAAGCCCCTTGACTTGCCGCCAGCAAGCCTGCGGACCTTCGCCTTGGTATGTCGAAAAATGCCCTCGCATGCTTGTACATATTTAGATTGAGATTGGTATTACTTCGCCGCCTGGCGCTCCGCGGCCTCGATCACGTGGCCGATCAGCACGCTGGTGGTCACCGAGCCGACGCCGCCGGGCACCGGGGTGATGGCCTCGACGATGGGCTCGACCTCCTCGAACACCGCGTCACCGGCGATAGCGCCCTTGCCACCCTTGCTGTTGACCTTCTCGGGGTCCCAGTTGATGGACACGTCGATCACGATCTGGCCGGGTTTGACATAGTCCTTGGTCAGACTCTTCAGCACGCCGGCGGAGGATACCAGGATGTCCGCCTCGCGGGCCTCCTTCGGTACGTCCACAGTGCGGGTGTGGCAAACGGTAACGGTGGCGTTCTTGGCCATCAGCATCATCGCGGCGGG
>JAZSAA010000474.1:0-13488 GCA_045601625.1 Clostridia bacterium
CGCTTCCGCCTACGGCGCGATCAAGACCGCGCTGGAGAATCCTGACATCACCCAGGTCCTGGGCGCGCTGCACGGCATCAAGGGCGTGCTGGACGACGACCTGATCGACATGGGCAAGGAAGACCCCAAGGAGCTTGCCTATATGAAGTACACCCCGTCCTCCGCGCTGGGTTCCTGCCGCTACAAGCTGGCCGACCCGGATGTGGACGACACCGACTACAAGCGCATCCTCGAGATCTTCAAAAAGTACAATGTGCGCTACTTCTTCTACAACGGCGGCAACGACAGCATGGATACCTGCAACAAGATCTCCAAGTTCATGCTGAAGAACGGCTATGCCTGCCGCGTGATGGGCATTCCCAAGACCATCGACAACGACCTGTACGGCACCGACCATTGCCCCGGCTTCGCCTCCGCGGCCAAGTACATCGCCACCTCCGTCATGGAAGTGTACCGCGATTCCACCGTGTATGACACCGGCATGATCACCATCATCGAGTGCATGGGCCGCCATGCGGGCTGGCTGACCGCCGCCGCGGCGCTGGCCAACTATGCCGGCGACGGCGCGGACCTGATCTACCTGCCCGAGCGCGACTTCGACCTGGACGCCTTCACCGAGAAGGTCAAGGAGATCTACAACAGGCAGAAGAAGTGCCTGGTGGTCGTCTCCGAGGGCATCCACGACAAGGACGGCAAGTTCATCAGCGAGTATGGCTCCGCCAACGCCGCCAAGGACGCCTTCGGCCACACCCAGCTGGGCGGCCTGGCCTCCTTCCTGGCCAACCACATGAAGGCGGCCACCGGCGCGAAGGTGCGCGGCATCGAGCTGAGCCTGCTGCAGCGCTGCGCGGCCCATTGCGCCTCCCAGACCGACATCGAGGAATCCTTTGCCGCCGGCAAGGCCGCGGTTGAGAACGCCGTGGCGGGCATCACCGACAAGATGGTGGGCTTCGAGCGCAGCTACGAGAACGGCAAGTATGTGTGCAACATCAAGCTGTTCGAGCTGACCGACGTGGCCAACACCGAGAAGAAGGTGCCCCTGGAGTGGATCAACGAGACCGGCGACGGCCTGAAGCAGGGCTTCATCGACTATGCCCTGCCGCTGATCCAGGGCGAGACCCAGCTGCCCAAGGTGGACAGCCTGCCCCGTTTCGTGCGCCTGGCCAAGGTCAAGGCCGAGCCGATGGCGTAACTGCATACACCAAGACAACCGCAGGGACGGCGCAAGCCGCCCCTGCGGTTGTTCGGTGAAGTGAGAAGATAGATTCTGATTTATCGGGGTGTAGCGTTACATACGGAACCCCTCCGACCCCGCCCGCGGCGGGGCCACCTTGCACATCGCCCCCAAAAGCCTCCCCTGAAAGGAGAGGTGGCGCGAAGCGTCGGAGGGGTTCCGTCTCCTAGCCAAATCAGAGTATGCAAAGGAGATTCAACCATGCCCACCATCCGCTTCGCCCTTCCTTCCGATTGGCCCTTCTGGCACGGGCTGGACCGGCGCGTCTCCCGCGAGCTGTTCCTTCGCAAGGCGGCGGCGGGGGAGTGCTATGTCGCCGAACAGGGCGGCATTCCCGTGGGCCTTCTGCGCTGGAACCGCTTCTGGGACGAGGTGCCCTTCTGCACGCTGCTCTACGTCGGGGCGTTCCACCGTGGGCAGGGCCTGGGGCGGGCGCTGGTGGCGCGCTGGGAGGCGGACATGCGCGGCCTGGGCCACGGCATGGCCATGACCTCCACCCAGTCGGACGAGGACGCCCAGGACTTCTGGCGCCTGCTGGACTACAGGGACGCCGGCAGCTTTGACATCGACGTGCCAGGCTACGAACAGCCTACGGAGCTGATTCTTTTGAAGGATCTGAGGGAATCGCTATGACCTATAGGACCATCGACATGAACACCTATCCCCGTAAGGCCCATTTCGACTACTTCCGCGCCCTGCAAAACCCGATGCTGGGCGTAACCGTGGACGTGGATGTGACGGCGCTGCGGGACTTCTGCAGATCGGAGGGCTGCTCGTTCTACCTGGCCTTCATGCGCTGCGTGGCCCGGGCGGCCAACGCCGTGCCCGAACTGCGCCAGCGCATCCGGGATGGCGGCATCGTGGAGTACGACGCCTGCGGCACCTCCCATGTGGAGCTGCGGGAGGACGGGACCTACGGCTACTGTACGCTGTACCACGACCGCCCCTTCCGGGAGTACATCGCCCACGCCGAGGCCGAGCGCGCCCGCTGCCGCGAGGCCGCGTCCATCGAGGAGGACGACGACGTGGAGGGGCTGTACTTCATCACGTCGCTGCCCTGGCTGAAATACACCCAGCTCACACAGCCTACGGCGGGCGGGGACGAGTCCAACCCCCGCATTTCCTGGGGCCGGTATGGGGTGGACTTCCGGGACCGCCTGATGATGCCGGTGACACTGCTGGTCCACCACGCCCTGGTGGACGGCCTGCAGCTGGCCCGGTTCTATCATAATCTGGACGGGGAAATCGTCGGGCTGGCAACGGGGAATTGACAAACAGCGCACGCCATGATAGATTGATGGTATAAAGGTGAGAAGGAGTGATGGCAATGAAATACTTCCTGGGCCTGGACAACGGCGGCACCACCACGAAGGCGGCGCTATACGACATACAGGGCCGCGAGGTTGGCGTGGCCAGCCGGGATACGCAAATGCTTACGCCAAAGCCCGGCTTCATCGAGCGGGACATGGAGGAGATGTGGCTGGCCAACTGCGGCGTCATCCGGGACGTGCTGGAAGCGACCGGCATCGCCCCGACCGACGTGGCGGGCGTGGCGGTCTGCGGCCACGGCAAGGGCCTGTACCTGTGGGGGAGGGACGGCAGGCCCGCCCGCAACGGCATCATCTCCACCGACAACCGGGCCTGGGCCTACCCGCAGAAGTGGCGGGCGGACGGCACCGAGGCCCGGGCCTTCGCCATGTCCTGTCAGCACGTGATGGCCTGCCAGCCGGTGGCGCTGCTGGCCTGGCTGCGGGACAACGAGCCCGAAGTGATGGACAATATACAATGGGTGTTCGAGTGCAAGGACTACGTGCGCTTCCGCCTGACCGGCGAGGCGAGGGCGGAGCTGACCGATTACTCCGGCGCGCACCTGATCAACCTGCGCACCCGGGATTATGACGACGCGCTGCTGGAATGCTTCGGCCTGCGGGGCATCCGGCACGCGCTGCCGCCGCTGTGCGGGGCGCTGGACATCGCCGGCCACGTCACCGGGGAGGCTGCGGCCCAGTGCGGCCTGGCGGAGGGCACGCCGGTGGCCGGGGGCATGTTTGACATCGACGCCTGCGCCATCGCCGTGAACGTGGTGGACCCGCGCAACGTCTGCATGATCGCGGGCACCTGGTCCATCAACGAATACCTACGCCCCGAGCCGGTGACCGACGGCCGGGTGCAGATGAACTCCCTGTTCGCGCTGCCAGAGTACTACCTGATCGAGGAGTCCAGCCCCACCTCCGCCGGGAACAACGAGTGGTTCGCGCTCACCCTGCTGCCCGAGGTCCGGGCCGAGGCGAGGCGCAACGGCCGCAGCGTCTACGACGAGATGAACGCCTGGGCGGCGTCGCTGCCGCCGGAGACCTTCGTGCCCATCTTCCACCCGTTCCTGATGGGCAGCAACGTCCATCCCAACGCCATGGGCAGCTTCATCGGCCTGAACGTGGGCCACACACGCGCCCACCTGGTGAAGGCCGTCTACGAGGGCATCGTGTACTGCCACAAGGCCCACCTGGACAAGCTGCTGGCCACCCGGGATGTGCCGCCGGAGTGCGTCCGACTGGCGGGCGGCGCGGCGCGGTCGAAGGTGTGGACCCGGATGTTCGCCGACATACTGGGCCTGCCGGTGGAGACCGTGCCGGTGAACGAGACCGGCGCTCTGGGCTGCGCCATCGCCGCCGCCGCGGCCACGGGCGCATACCCGTCGCTGTCCGACGCCTGCGCGGCCATGTGCCCCGCGGGCGAGCGGGTCCTGCCCGACATGAAGGCCCACGCCGCCTACCGGAGGCGCTATGAGATATATAAGCGCGTGAACGAATGCCTGGATGGCATTTGGGCCGACGTGCGGGATTGCGTGGAAGGGGTTTAGATGTTGGTGAATTCTGATTTGTCGGGGGGCGACAAATCATAATTCAGTATTTAGTATTTAGCATTTAGTGGTTAGTGGAGGAGGAAATCCTTGCGGATTTCTTTTGATTCAAAGAATCGAGAAGCGTTGAAACCTCTGCCGTTTCACTTTAATCAAACAAATCCGTCAGGATTTGTACCGCCACTAAATACTAACCACTAAATACTAAATACTTCAAATTCTGATTTATCGAGCATCAGCTCGATAAATCAGAATTTGATCAACCAATCAATAGGAACGAAACATAGTATGGGAGGATTAATATGAAACGACTGGCATTTATCATGCGCCTGCTGCCGGATAGGCGGCAGGAAGTGACGGCGCGTCTGGCGGCGAGCGCAGAGCAGATTCGCGCCGAGGCTGCCCGAATGAACCTGGACAACTTCTCACTGTGGGGCGTTGAGGACCTGCTGTGCGGCTACGGCGAATGGGCGGAAGTGGGGGCGGCCCCCGGCGTTCCGGCGTCTCTGGAGGCCGCTGTGGGCGCTGACGGCGCGCTGTTGTGCGCCCCCGGAACCATGAGGCTGATGTACCACGACATCGGCATCGTGCGCGGGGACAAATCCCTGATCCGTCACCGGGTGTTCGTCACGAAGCTGAAGCCGGGTTGTGAGGAGGAATACAAGCGCCGCCACGATGGCCTGATCGCGGCCCGGGGCGACGTGGTGTCCGAGGGCCCGGACAGCAACTTCACGATCTGGTACGGCGGGGGCTACATCTTCGGCTACTGCGAGAAGGTGAAATCCTTCGACCGGGAGATGACCGAGGAGGAGAAGCGGTCCACCATCGCCTGGGAGACCCGACAGCTGGAGATCATGGACTGGCTGACCGACGACGTGGACTGGATCACCGGCCAGAAGCACGAGCGCATCCGGCGGCTGGTGTGAGCCCGATACAATTTAACCAGAAAAGCGGGGGAACTCTATGACCGACCTTCTTCCCGGCGAACGGCTGGATGATTTGCAGACGGGCGGGCTCAAGCTGATCCAGCGGCCCGACGCCTTCCGCTTTGGCACCGACAGCGTGCTGCTGGCGGACTTTGCCGCGCCCCGGAAGGACGAGGTCGCCGTGGATCTGGGTTGCGGCACCGGGGCCATCGCCCTGTTGATGGCCGGTCACCAGCCGCGCATGCGCGTGGACGGGGTGGAGCTGCAGGCCGGGGTGGCCGACATGGCCGCCCGCAGCGTGGCGCTGAACGGCCTGGAGGCGCGGATGCGGGTGTACTGCCTGGACATGCGCGAGGCCTGGCGGACGCTGGGCGCGGGCCGCTATTCCCTGGCGGTGTGTAATCCCCCCTACGGGCGCAGCGGCGCGGCGCTGGAGAGCCTGAGCGAGACCGTGCGCATCGCGCGCCACGAGGGCGACCTGACCCCGCTGGCCGTGGCCCGGTCCGCCGCCATGCTGCTGAAAAACGGCGGCCGCTTCTGCGCCATCTATCCCGCGCCCCGGGCTTATGAGCTGATGCGGGCCATGGATGAGGCCGGCATCGCCCCCAAGCGCCTGCGCACCGTCCACGGCGTCGCGGGGCGCGCCCCGAAATTCGTGCTGCTGGAGGGGATCAAGCAGGGCGGCGACGGCCTGCACTGGCTGCCGCCGCTGGTGCTGCGCGACGCGGACGGCGGCTTTTCCGAGGAATGGCGCCGAATCTATGAAGGCTGATGCACCAAGAATTTACTTGTAAACGGGCACAAGGCATACTATAATGGTTCTGTAACCGAGGTTGTTTCCTGGTTAACTCGAAAATCCTCCCCTGAGGATCGAAGGAGGCGCAGCCATGATTACCCATCAGAATCAACAGCGACACAGCGTCCGCGAATTCATGCGCGGGGGCAGGAAATATGTGGAACTGACCCAGCTGTCGGCCCAGCTGCCCGGAAGGATGCGCATGTTCAACGTGCTTACGCTGATCCCCGGCGCGTCTATCGGCTACCATGTCCATGAGAACGAGACCGAGCTGTTCTATTTCCTGGAGGGCAACGGACGGGTGCAGGACGACGACCGGTTCTATGACGTCAGCGCCGGGGACACCCTGGCCACCTTCAGCGGCCACGGCCACGCCGTGGAGAACACCGGCGACACCAACCTGGTCATCCTCGCGGCGATCGTGCTGGATTGACGGGGCGGGGGAGACTATGTAAACGAAACGCGGGGACGGCGCAATGCCGTCTTCGCGTTTCGTTTTATTGTCATGTGTTCGGTTGTATGCAAATACTGATTTGTCGGGCTGATGCCCGTTTGAAGGGGGACAGGTCCCCCTTCAATACAAACGGGGGCCGGCAGGCCCGTGGACGGTGCCGCGTAGCGGCGGAGGGGTTCCGTCTCTTCGACAAATCAGTAATTCCCGGACTGAAATAGATACCGTTTTCAAAACAAAACGCAGGGGCTGCCTCAAACGACACTTTCATATCGTCTGAGGCAGCCCCTGGCTTAAGGCCACAATCCGGTCCGGAATCGGCAGCCGCGGTACTGTCATTCGTCCGCCCTGCCGGACCCCGAAAGGGGTCCGGCGGATGCGTCCGACAGGCGGGATTGAAACCCGTGAACCTAAGGATACTGCTCAGGCTTCGGCGGGAGGTGCGAGCCTCGCGCCTCGGCCTTCGCCACTGCGAATCACTTGGTTAAGTAATTACTTCACCGCGTGAGAGTACTTGGAGGAGATCCACAGGCACTTGCCCTTGTACTTCACACCATAGAAGATGGTGCCACGGGTGTCGAAGGACCACTTACGACGATAGGTCAGCTTGTCGCCCTTCTTCAGAGCCTTGCCATAGTTGGCGCTCAGGCAGGGGTTCTTGTGCAGCCACACCTTGGAGTCAACCTTGATGTGCTTCATGCAGTCCTTGGTGATGCGGGTGTTCTCGATCTCTTCGCCGATCAGCTCGCCGATGAACCACTCAGCAGCGTCAAAATCGTCGCCTTCGTCGTTGAACACGAGAATCTCGCCGTCGTCGTTCTTGAAGGCCTGGGACTTGCCAACGCCCTTGTTGGAGAAGGTCACGTCGATGTACTTATTCTTGTCTTCCTTGATGGTGTCCAGGGTGCTGGTCTTGAACCAGTAAGCCCAGGTGTGCAGGCCTTCGATGATCTCTTCTTCAGACTCGAGATCAACGCACCTGTTGCCCAGCTTGCCCAGCGCTTCTTCGGCTTCGTCGGTATAAGCGGGGGTCAGCATAACCAGAGCCCAGCCCTTCTTGGTGTCCAGGCAGTAGGCGAAGGAGCCCTTGCGCACGCAGATGCTGGTCTTCTTGCTGTTCTTGGCCTGATCATAGGCGTAGGCGTTCTTGATGAACTTGACGTAGGCACCCTTCTTGCAGGCCGCCATGGCGGAGACGCCGGTCATGGCCAGCACCATCGTGAGAACGAGCAGTGCGGCGACGAGTTTCTTCATGGTCTTCATGAATGTTTCCCTCCTAAAATTCTTGAACTTCGGGCACGGCGTCCGGGCGGTTTGTTGTCGACACCATTCCGCGTTTGGTGACGGCGTTCGCCCTCCCGGCGTATCGTTGCCCCCGCGCAGGAGAACCTACGCGCCCCTGTTTGGTGTATGAATTATAGCAAATTTTGGCCCGGAGGTCAATACGTCTTGAGAAAAGTCACAATATTTATACATTTGTAATATGTTATGACTATTTGAAACAATGCGTGGACAAAAAAAAGACGGGGTTGTAACACAAATTAGACAGACCTACCTGCGCAGCCCTTGCCCCTTATATAATAGAAGGAACGGGACAGCTCCCTTTCGGGGCAATGACATAAACTGCGCAGAAGGATTCTTGACGCTGTGCCAGGCCTGCGGTCACGATTCCGGCTTCGCCTTCGCTCAAAATGACAGGGTAACGCGCTCACAGCGAAACTGCGCGGGGCCGTTTCTGTTGAAACAGCCCCGCGCAGCACGTTTGGCGTCAGCCGATGATCTTGGTGTAGCGCGAGGAGACCCAGCCCTTGTGGCCGTGGAAGCTGACCTTGTACCAGACGACGTCCCGGTCGTCCCAGCGCTTCTCCTCGAGGTAGGGGGCGGAATCGCCGCGGTACAGCACGCCGAAGTCGGCCGCGTCCTTGTCGGGATGCTTGCGCACGTAGGTGTCGCCGCTGCCGGCCTTGACGGGCCGGCCGCCGCCGCTCCTGCCGCCGGAAACCTCTTCCAGCTCTTCGGTGTTCAGTTCGGTGACGTTCTTGATCTCGTTGTTCTCCATGATCGTGACCTCCTTTGAAGGTTTGATTTTCGTAATGACCGAAGCCATTATAACCCATTCATGTAAGCGAATGTGAATAACACATGGGCTTTTGTTGGGCAATTCTGGTTCGGCAGGCCAGGGGGCGGCGGAGCATGCGCCGCGCTTCCCTTGCTTGCGGGAACAGTGTAGCATGGGCGGCGTCACAGAAGCGTCACAAATGAGGAGGCCATCCGGGAGTCTATATATAATAGGTAAAAATTACCACCTCAACGACATGTGCCAGGACCGGAAAAAACGCAACACAACGTCATTCAAAGAGGAAAGTTGCACATAATCATACTATTTTTCTTGACAGATTGCTGAATAAGAGTATATAATAATTATGAAAAGTTTCGTTCGACAAACATATCACTCGTCAGGCGGCGCGGGGCGCGGCCGACGAAGAACGGAGGCGGGATAATGCCAGAATCGCAGTATGTCCTTGAACTGAAGGGGATTACGAAGATCTTCCCCGGCGTCAAGGCGCTGAACAAGGTTCAGTTCCAGTTGAAGCCAGGCGAAGTACACGCGCTGATGGGCGAAAACGGCGCCGGTAAATCCACCTTTATAAAGGTCATCACCGGTGTGCACAAGGCCGAGGAGGGCGAGATGTACCTCTACGGACAGAAGGTCGATTTCAAGGGCCCGAGGGACGCCCAGGCCGCCGGCATCGCCGCAGTGTACCAGCACGCCACCTCCTACCCGGACCTGACCGTGGCCGAAAACATCTTCATGGGCCACGAGATCATCAGGCACGGCATCATCCAGTGGCGGGCCATGAACGAAGAGGCGAACAAACTGCTCCGGCGCATGAACGCCGATTTCGATTCCACCGCCGAGATGGGCACCCTTTCCGTGGCCGAACAGCAGATCGTCGAGATCGCCAAGGCCCTTTCCACCAACGCGAAAATCATCATACTGGACGAGCCCACCGCCTCGCTGACCAAGCGGGAGTCCGAGGAGCTGTACCGCATCGTGGACCAGCTGCGGGAGGAGGGCGTCTCCGTCATATTCATCTCCCACCGCTTCGAGGATATGTACCGCCTGGCCAGCCGGGTGACGGTGTTCCGCGATTCCCAGTACATCGGCACCTATAACGTCGACGAGATCACCAACGCCGACCTGATCAAGGCCATGGTGGGCCGCGAGATCAGCGACCTGTTCCCCAAGCCCGAGGTGCAGATCGGCAAGGAGATGCTGAAGGTGGAGGGTCTGAGCCGCACCGGCTTCTACAAGGACTGCTCCTTCACCGTCCACGCCGGCGAGATTCTGGGCTTCACGGGCCTGGTGGGCGCGGGCCGCACCGAGGTGATCGAGAGCGTCTGCGGCATCACGAAGGCTGATACCGGCAAGGTGTACCTGGAGGGCCGAGAGATCCACGTCAAAAAGCCCAAGGACGCCATGGACCTGGGCATCGTGCTGCTGCCGGAGGACCGGCAGAAGGAGGGCCTGCTGATGAGCTGGGGCCTGGGCCGCAACGTGACGCTGCCCACCATGGGCAAGTACGCCAAGGGCGGCCTGAACGACGAAAAGAAGGAACGGGAAATCTCCAAGCAGCTGCTGGAGGACGTGGACACCAAGGCGGTGGACATCTTCCAGCCCGCTTCCTCCCTCTCCGGCGGCAACCAGCAGAAGGTGGTCGTCGCCAAGGCCCTGGGCCAGGAGATGAAGGTCGTTATCATGGACGAGCCCACCAAGGGCGTGGACGTCGGCGCGAAGGCCGAAATCTACAGCATCATGGGCGACCTGGCCAAGCAGGGCTACGCCATCATACTGATCTCCTCCGAAATGCCGGAGATCCTGGGCATGGCCGACCGCATCGTGGTGATGTGCAACGGCCGCATCACCGGCGTGCTGGACCGGAATGAGGCCACCCAGGAGAAGATACTCGACCTGGCCATGGAAAAGGGCTCCACGACGAAAGGAGGCGCGGCATGAAACTGAAAAAGCTGACGGGCTCCCGTGAGTTCCTTCTGTTTATCATCGTCATCGTGATGTTCGGCGTGGTTTCGGCCATCAACCCGGCTTTCTTCTCCTTCAAGGCCGTCACCGACATGCTGCGCAACAACGCCGTCACCATGGTCATGGCCCTGGGCATGCTGGGCGTCATGCTGGTGGGCGGCATCGACATTTCGATCACGTCCACGCTGGCGCTGTCCGGCATGGCCATCGGCATGCTGCTGAAGTACAACCACATCAGCTCGACCCTGGTGGCCTTCCTGATCACCATGGGCATCGGCACCGCCTGCGGCGCGCTGGTGGGCCTGGTGATCTCCCGGGCGGGGGTGCCGCCGATCATCGCCTCGATGGGCTTCATGTACATCTACCGCGCCATGGGCTACCTGATCTCCCACGGCGGCGAATGGGCCAGCGCGGCGGCGCTGGGCAGCTTCAAAAACTTCGGCACTGAAAAGCTGCTGGGCCTGAGCAAGGTCATCTGGGTCATCATCGTCTGCTACGTGGTCTTCTTCATCGTCATGAAGTGGACCCGCATCGGCCGCCAGGTGTACGCCGTGGGCTCCAACACCGAGGCGGCGGAGGTCTCCGGCATCAAGGTGAAGAACATCAAGCTGATGGTGCACACGGTGATGGGCTTCCTGGCCGGCCTGGCCGGGTCGCTGCAGGTGGCGGTCTACGCCTCGGCCATGCCGAACATGGCCCAGGGCGGCGAGATGGATGTCATCGCGGCCTGCGTCATCGGCGGCGTGAGCATGTCCGGCGGCCGCGGCTCGGTGATCGGGGCGCTGCTGGGCGCGCTGATCATGGCCATGATTCCCAAGGCACTGCCCCTGCTGCATATCGACGCGCTGTGGCAGAACATGATCAAGGGCGTCATGATCCTGGCCGTCGTGGTGATCAACGTCATTCTGCAGCGTGTGGCCAACAGGAACGCTCTGGCGAGAAGGGAGATGTGATTCATGGCTGGAAAATCCGGAAGAAGCATTAACAACGTCCCCGAATCGCCGATCAAAAAGCTGATACTCGGCTGGGAGGGCATACTGATCCTGGTGTTCATCGGCGTGAACATCTTCTGCAAGTGGTTCTCGGAATACTACAACATGTTCAACCTGCTGCGCCAGATGCCGGTCTACCTCGCCGAGGTGTTCCTGATGCTGGTGATGGCTTTCATACTGGTCATGGGCGAGATTGACATCTCCGTGGGCTCCACGGTGTGCCTGTCGGCCACGATGGCCTGCATCGTCAGCAACGCGGGCGCGCCGTTCCCCGTGGTCATACTGGCCACGCTGGCCGTGGGCACCTGCTGCGGCCTGGTGAACGCCACGATACTGACCCGCTTCCCCGAGCTTCCCCCGATGATCGTGACGCTGGCTACCCAGATCATCTTCCGCGGCATCGCGGAGATCGTGCTGGGCAGCGGCGGCTCGGTAGCGCTGGCCAACACCGCCAACTTCAAGGCCCTCAACGGCAAGATCGGCACGGTGCCTTACATCCTGTTCCTGGTGGTCATACTGGCGGTCGTCGCCGGCATCATACTGGGCAGGAGCACCTTCGGCCGCAAGGTCTACGCCATTGGCACGAACCGCCTGGCGGCGCGGTATTCCGGCGTAGCGGTGGAAAAGATCCGCTTCATCATCTACACGGTGATGGGAAGCGCGGCGGGCCTGTGCGCGCTGTTCATGGTGGCCACGTCCTATGGCGCGAACACCACCACCGGCACCGGCTTTGAGATGGACGCCATCGCCATGGCGGTGTTCGGCGGCATCTCGTCCACCGGCGGCAAGGGCAACATGATCGGCGGCATCATCTCCGCGTTCATCATCGTCTGCCTGCGCATCGGCCTGGGCCAGCGCAACGTCAACGGCCAGGTCATACTGCTGATCATCGGTGTGCTGCTGATCGCCGCGGTCGCGCTGCCGAACATCTTCGGCTCGCTGCGCAGGGCCGTGAAGAAGTAAGGCAATCTGCCGCCATTTCTCCCTGTAGCAGCGGCGCCTGCGCCGCCACCCCAATCGAATTGTAACTGCGCTGTTGCAGTTGCAATATATATCAAAAGGAGGAACAACCCATGAAGAAACTGTTCTCTGTCCTGCTCGTAGCCCTGCTGGTGGCCGGTCTGATGACCTCCGCCCTGGCTGGCTCCGCCGACGGCAAGAAGATCGCCCTGGTCGGCAAATCCGCCGGCAACGCCTTCTTCGAGGTCGCCGCTGATGGCTTCGTCAAAGCCGCTGAAGGCGAAGGCGCGACCGTCGAGATCGTGTATCCCGAGGACGCCACCGCTGACAAGCAGATCACCGTGCTGGACAGCCTGATCTCCCAGCAGCCCGACGCCATCTGCATCTCCGCCAATGACTTCAACGCCCTCCAGGCCAAGCTGGAAGAGGCCATGGAAGCCGGCATCAAGGTCTCTGCGTTTGACTCCGCGCCCAACCCGGCCAGCCGCCAGGTGTTCGTGAACCAGGTCACCAACGATGCGGTCGCCGAAGGCCTGCTCGAGGCTGTGTACGATATCCCCGGCGGCGGGGGCCAGTGGGCCATCCTGTCCGCCACCTCCCAGGCGACCAACCAGAATGCCTGGATCGACGCCATGAAGGCGCTGATGGCTGCCGATGAGAAGTATGCCAAGCTGGAGCTGGTGGAAGTTGCCTACGGCGACGACGAGCCCCAGAAGTCCACTGACCAGACCCAGGCCCTGCTGGACAACTATCCCGACCTGAAGGTCATCTGCGCGCCCACCACCGTCGGCGTCATGGCTGCCGCCAAGCTGCTGCAGGACACCGAAGGCTGCAACGTGAAGATCACCGGTCTGGGCATGCCCTCTGAGATGAAAGAGTATGTCGGCAACGACGACGCCCACAGCTGCCCCTACTTCTATCTGTGGGTCCAGCCCAACCTGGGCGCTCTGTCCGCTTACACCACCATCGCCCTGATCAACGGCGACATCACCGGCGCCGAGGGCGAGACCTTCACCGTGGAAGGCCTGGGCGAGTTCTCCGTCACCAAGGCTGACGACGGCGGCACCGAGATCGTGCAGGGCCTGCCGCTGCAGTTCAACCAGGACAACATCGAGGAGATGGCCAAGCTGTACTAATTCAGTACGTGACATAGCCACACTCAAAACCCCCGCGGGCATCGTCCGCGGGGGTTGCTTATTGATACTATTCTTAATTAGTAGCAACTAT
>JAZSAA010000475.1:0-3609 GCA_045601625.1 Clostridia bacterium
TCCTAAGACCGCTTGGCCTCCGACTTACCCCGAGTCCTCCGCCCTCCCCCGCCCCCGAGAGCGCGCGGCTCATCGGCGCGGCCCTGGCCGAGGATGTCCCCGTCGAAAAGCTGAAGCAGCAGCGGGACGCCGAGCAGGCCCGGCTGGCGGAGCTGGACGGGCAGGTCGAGGCCAAAGCCGCCGAGATCGAGGCGCTCTCGAAAAAGCTGGAGGCGCAAAAGGCCACCCTCGCCGCCCGCAGGGACGCCCTGGACACCATGACCGACGACAACGCCGACATCCAGAGCCGCACCGAGGCCGCCCAGGCCGGGATCGACCGCCTGAGCGAGTCCATCGCCGCGCTGGACCTGGAGCTGGCCCAGCTGGACGCCCAGCAGGCCCAGCTGGACGCCGCCCCCGAGGCGCTGAAGCAGGGCATCGCCCAGATCGACGAGCAGATCGCCGCCATCGAAAACAGCGAGGCCTACCAGGCCATCCTGCTGCTGGAGGACCCCGAGGGCCTGAACGCGAAGTACATCCAGGCCACCGAGGGCCTGGCCCAGCTGGACGCCGGCATCGCCCAGATGGACGAGGTCCTGGCGAAGCTGAAGAAGAACATCATCCCCGGCGGCTTCGTCGAGGGCATGGACGAGGACACCGACCTGAACGCCGCCCGCGCCCAGCTGGAGGACGGCCGGGACCAGATGGATTCCGCCTTCTCCCAGGCCGCCGGCATGCTCAAGGACGCCGAGGCCGAGCTGGCCAAGGCCCGCAAGGAGTTCGTCAAGCAGCGGGACGAGGCCCTGGAGAACGCCGGCCTGGACGGCGTGATCACCATGCAGACCGTCTCCGGCCTGATCGGCGCGGCGAACATCGCCATGCCCGCCGGCTACGTCCACGACGCCGACGACGAGCAGGTGCTGGTGCGCGTGGGCGACAAGTTCACGTCGCTGGACGGCGTGCGCCGGCTGAAGCTGTTCAAGCTGGGCCTGGATTCGGTGGACGAGGTGCGCCTGCTGGACGTGGCGAAGGTGGAGCTGACCGACGACCGGGACGACGTGTTCACCAAGCTGAACGGCCAGGACGGCATACTGCTGTCCATGGACAAGCAGTCCACCTTCTCCACCGCCGATGTGGCAAAGACCGTCATGGACAAGGCCAGGGCCCTGGCCGAGGAAAACCCGAACCTGCACATCGTGGACCTGATGAACCAGGGCGAGTACATCAACATCATCGTCGATTCGGTGCTGGGCAACCTGCTCACCGGCGGCGGCCTGGCCATACTGATCCTGCTGCTGTTCCTGATGGACTTCCGGCCCACCATCACCGTGGCCTTCTCCATCCCCATCAGCGTAGTCATCGCCTTCGTGTGCATGTACTTCACCGGCATCACGCTGAACGTGCTGTCCCTGTCCGGCCTGAGCCTGGGCATCGGCATGCTGGTGGACAACTCCATCGTGGCCATCGAAAACATCTACCGCCTCCACGACGAGGAGGGGGTACCCCTGCTGCGCGCCTGCGTGGAGGGCGTGAGGTCGGTCTCCGGCGCGCTGTTCTCATCCACGCTGACCACCATCTGCGTGTTCCTGCCCATCGTGTTCGTACAGGGCATGGCCCGGGACCTGTTCGCCGACATGGGCCTGACCATCGCCTATTCGCTGCTGGCCTCGCTGTTCGTGGCCATGACGGTGGTGCCGGCCATGTGCTCGTTCCTGATGCGCCACTCCAGGCCCCACAGGCACCGCATCTTCGGGGCCATACAGCGCTTCTACGGCTTCCTGCTGCGCGGCGCGCTGCGGTTCAAGCCGCTGGTGCTGCTGGCCGCGCTGGGCCTGCTGGCCTTTGCGGCGATGCAGGTGCCGAAGATGGGCATCTCCTTCATGCCCGAGGTCAACTCCCGCCAGATGAGCGCCAACCTCGAATTCGATTCCGACATGACCGAGGCCCAGCAGAAGGCCCAGGCCGTGGCCATCATGGACGGCATGATGCAGATCGACGGCGTGGAATCCGTGGGCCTGATGGGCGGCGGCACCGGCATCCTCGGCGGCGGCAGCGGCATGAGCTACTACATCAACATCGACGAATCGAAGCAGCACAACAACGCCGACATCGCCCGCCAGATGGAGGACATCGGCAAGAAGTTGAACGCCGACCTCACCGTGCAGGCCAGCACCATGGACATCTCCATGATGACCGGCAGCGGCATCCAGGTGGAGATCACCGGCGACGACCTGCAGGTGCTGCAATCCATCGCCACCGACGTGGCCGGGCTGGCCCGGCAGACCGAGGGCATCGCCGACGTGGACGACGGCCTGGAGGACGCCGTGCCCGAGCTGCGGGTGGAGGTGGACAAGGAAAAGGCCGCCGACGAGAGCCTGACCACCGGCCAGGTGCTGCAATTCGTGGCCCAGAAGGTGGCTGGCCGGGTGAAGATCACCGAGGTCACGCTGAACGGCCGGGAGCTGGACATCTACCTGGAGGACGGCGAAAACAGCAAACTGAAGCCCGCGGACATAGAGGATCTGGAGATCGAGGTGGACAGCAACGACAAGAACAAGCTGGTGCGCATCGGCGACATCGCCACGATCCGCGACAGCCAGAGCCTTTCCACCATCAGCCGCTCCAGCCAGCTGCGCATGGTGACGGTGTCCTTCACCGTCGCCGAGGGCTACAGCGCCAACCTGGTCAGCGACGCCTTCGCCGAAAAGCTGAAGGGCTACAGCCTGCCCGCCGGCTACAGCGCCGAGCTGGCCGGCGAAAACGAGACCGTCATGGGCATCATGGAAGACCTGGTGTGGATGGTGCTGGTGGCCGTGCTGCTGATCTTCCTGATCATGGTGGCCCAGTTCCAGAGCTTCAAGAGCCCCATCATCGTCATGTTCACCATCCCGCTCGCCTTCACCGGCGGCCTACTGGCGCTGCTGGTCACGGGCATGGACCTGTCCATCGTGTCCATGCTGGGCTTCCTGGTGCTCTCCGGCGTGGTGGTGAACAACGGCATCGTGTTCATCGACTGCGTCAACCAGCTGCGCATCGGCGGCATGGAGAAGCGGGAGGCCCTGATCGAGACCGGCCGCATCCGCCTGCGCCCGATCCTGATGACCGCCCTGACCACCATACTGGGCATGTCCACCATGGCCCTGGGCCAGGGCGCCGGCGCGGAGATGATGCAGCCCATGGCCGTGGTGTCCATCGGCGGCCTGAGCTACGCCACGCTGATGACCCTGTTCATCGTGCCCGCGCTGTACGACCTGCTCAACGGCAAGAAGATGAAGGCCCGGGAGATCCAGATGATCAAGGAGGCCGCCGGCATGACCGGCGACGAGGTGCTGGACGGCGAAACCCGCGCCGAGGCCGAAGCGACAGCCCCGGCCCCGACGCCCGCGCCGGAGCCGAAGCCCACCGCACCCGCGCCGGCACCCGCTGAACCCGCAATCGAAACCGGCGCGCCCGCGACCGAAGTGTCCGCGGCGCCCGAACCCAAACCCGCGCCGGCATCCGCTGAACCCGCAATCGAAACCGGCGCGCCCGCGGCCGGAGTGTCCGCGGCGCCCGAACCCAAACCCGCGGCCCACCCCGGAAAACGACCACCCCCCCCCCCCCCCCCCACCCCCCCCCCCCCCCCCCCCC
>JAZSAA010000476.1:0-2704 GCA_045601625.1 Clostridia bacterium
GAAACGTTGAAATCTCTGCCGTTTCCCTTTAATCAAACAAATCCGTCAGGATTTGTACCGCCACTAAATACTAACCACTAAATACTAAATACTCAAATTGCGATTTATCGAGGCCTGCCCGATAAATCAGAATCTATGATCCAAACTTACTCGTCCTCAATCGCCTGGGGTGTGTCGTCAAAGCTGACCCGGAGCCCCCGGGGGCCCTGCCAGTTGAAGCGCACGGCCTCCCCGTCGATCAGCCACACCCGGGGCAGCGTGGTCTCCAGCCAGTCCAGCGGCTGGGCGGCCTCGCGGGGGCGGGAATTGACCGCCAGCATCCGGCGCAGCGCGTCCTCCTGCACCGCGGGCAGCGACCCCGGCGCGACGGAGACGAACATCGAGGTACCGCTGCGGCTCAGCAGCTCGCCCCACTGGCGATTGAGCGCCCAGTCGATGTGCTCGGTAATGCCCATGCAGTCCGCGTCCGCGTCGAAAAAGGAACGGTGCTGGGCCATTCTGTAGCCCAGCGCGTTGACGCCGTTCTTCAGCGTCCGCTCCCACACCAGGCCGCTGGTGTCCTCGCCGATCCGGTTCAGGTGCATCAGCCCCGCGCCCAGGTGCCCGACGGCGTTGCAGCCCAGCACCAGCATGTCGTGGGGCTTCGCGGCCTCCAGCACGGCCCGGTAGAAATCCACGATGATCTCGGCCGTCGTCCGGGTGCGGTCCGCGAAATGCCAGCCGTCGCCGGTCATTTCATGGTCCATCTGCCAGCCCCAGAGGCCGGTGATGTCGTAGGTGGAGAAGTCGTGCTTCAGCAGCCGGTAGCCCCAGCGGCCGATGCGATCCACGGTGTCACGCACGCGGGCCAGCACCCCGGGCACCGACGGGTCCAGCGCGCCGGTCTTCAGCCGCCATGCGTCCGGAATGTCCCGGCTGTCGTCCAGCAGCAGGCGCACCCAGATCCCCGGCACGACGCCCTTGCGGGCCATCTGCTCCGCGAGCATGCCCATATCGCCGAAGCGATCGTTCGGCAGCCAGGGGCCGCCGTTGTAAACCTCGTCATAGGCGCCGTCCGGCCTGTAGCGGCCCTGCTGCCAGCCGTCGTCGATCACCACAAAGGGGCGGTTTTCCAGCCCGCGGGTGAGCTTCGCCATATAGTCCGCCTCGGCCAGGATGGTCCCGGCGTCGCTGTGGCCATAGGCATAGTACCAGTTGTTGGAGCCGTACACCGGCTTCGGGGGCAGGATCGGATCGACGCACATGCGCCTGCAGAAATCCCGGGCGGCGGCATAGGGCTTGACGCCGGTATACACCCTGGAGACCACCCGCGCCGCCGACAGGCAGCGGCCGTTCAGCACGACGCCCTCGCCACCGCTGCGCACGTCCAGCCAGAGGGTGGCGCCCTCCGGGTCGAGCTGCCAGCTGCAGATCGCGCCGGGGCGCACCATGACGCCGTAGCCCACGGCGTCGCACCCGTCCTGCACCAGGGCGTACCAGGGCAGACTGCGGAAGGGGTTGACGGACATCCATTCCAGGTCGCCGTAGGCGCGCTCCCAGGCGTCGCCCAGCACGGCCCCGCGCAGCCCCGCCCTGAAGCGCCAGCGCAGCCGCACGCGCCGGACGGGCGTGGCCTGCGCCGTGACGAACACCACGAGGCATTCTCCCTGGCGCACGCAGCGCACGCGGACGTCCCCGCGGCTGTAACTGCCGGACTGGGGGCCCTCCCGGCGCGCCTCGCCGTTCTCCACCATCACGAAATCGGGATTCCGGAGTATCGTTTCAAACATCATTATATCCCCCACAAGGTGAAAATACAAGGGACAATTGCAGGGGCGGCGATGCGCCGCCCCTGCAGGTGTTTAACCGGGGTTATTCACTTTGCGACCGCGCCTTCACCAGTCCCGCAGCGCGATCAGAAATCATATTCCTTGCAGACCGGTGCGTTCGCCTTCGCGGAGGCCTCGTCGTACCAGATCAGGTTGTTCTGGGTCTGCTTGTCGAACAGCTGAATCAGCCTGGGCTGGGTGGAGAAGCGGATGGTCTTGCCCATGCTAACGTCGGTCTCCAGGTTCATCGTGGGGATGACCATGACCACGTGGTCGCCCTCGCAGTCGGTGTGCAGGTTGACCTCGTTGCCCAGCATCTCGGAGACCTCGACCTTCGCGGTGAGCTCGCCCTCGTCCAGCAGGATGTGGCAGGGACGGATGCCGGCGATGATGTCGCAGGGCTGCTGGTTGTTCGCCTTCAGCGCCTTCTGCTGGAAATCGCTGAGCTCGAACTTCGCGTTGTGGATCTGGGCGTAGTATTTGCCGTTCTCCAGCAGCAGCTTGGAGCCGTCGAAGAAGTTCATCACGGGCATGCCGATGAAGCCGGCCACGAACAGGTTCACGGGCTTGTTGTACAGGTCCTGGGGCGCGCCGATCTGGTTCACATAGCCGTCCTTCATGATGACGATGCGGTCGCCCAGGGTCATGGCCTCGGTCTGGTCGTGGGTGACGTACATGAAGGTGGTGTTGATGCTCTGGCGCAGCTTGATGATCTCGGCGCGCATCTGGTTGCGCAGCTTGGCATCCAGGTTGGAAAGGGGCTCGTCCATCAGGAACACCTTGGGGTCGCGCACCATTGCGCGCCCGATGGCCACGCGCTGGCGCTGGCCTCCGGAAAGGGCCTTGGGCTTGCGCTCCAGGTACTGGGTGATGTCCAGCACCTTCGCCACCTCGCG
>JAZSAA010000477.1:0-3995 GCA_045601625.1 Clostridia bacterium
CCTGTTTGTTGCCGCTTGTAAAAGTCGGAAAACCCCGCCAACACAAGTGATTTCAAAACATTTATCAACCGATTTTTCTCCACTTTTGATTTACAATATCAGTGCGGCACTGCTTCAACCGCACAACAAGAGGGAGAAAAAGATGCGTCAGTCAACCGTGCAAATATACCTGTGGGACATCTGCGGCAGTGTGTCCGAAGCCATCGTGCAGCATAAGCTGCAACTTATACTATTATCCGCCTTCTGGAGGAACACATTGATTTTGACAGGCCCATTCCTGTCAGTCTCAAGCTTGCGATCTACCGCCACACGGGGAGAAAGCACATATATTATACATTTCATTCGAGAAAAGGAAAAGGTATGTCGGTTAATTCTTTTCGGCTGCCTCTAATTTCTTCTATTCACTCATTATGCCAGCATAGCTCATATCATTCACAGCTGCTCTTCGTTCCTCAGTTGTTGTATGCAAGCACCTGAATCCGTGAAACTCAATTTGCATTTTATACCCCTTCGTCAATGCATCAACCAGGCGCGTCGCAGGAGAGAAGAAACACTCAGCAGGACGGCAATCGGTGGAGCGGCGGGAAGAAGACGGAGAACATTGCACGCCCATAAGCTCGATTGTCCCGCGTACGGACATGGTATCGCCTCCATCCAATGGGTCTATGATACCATATTCACAGGAAATTACTGTCCTTTCCTCAGCACCCATTCGGTGTGTGGAAATTCTACGTTGCATCCTCAATTCGCCGTTGGCACTGGCCTTTGCGGGATTTGAAGAAAAGCGAACTTCACGGATTCAGGTCCTTGTCATCGTATCCGGCAATTCCATCACGATATCCTCCCGGCGGACCCGGTTCCAGTCGAAATCCTCCGCCAGCTCCCGGGGCGAGACGGCCTCCCAGCGGTCGATCAGGCCGCAGCGCCAGGCCAGCAGGCCGATCACCTACTCCGGCGGCCATGATTTGCGCAGCTCGCCCAGGTCCAGAGCCCGGTCCCGCTTGCTCAGCCGCCGCCCGTCGCCGGACAGCAGCATGGGCACGTGGGTGAACGTCGGCGGCGTCAGCCCCAGCGTCCGGTACAGCCACAGCTGCACCGGCGTAGAGGACAACAGGTCCCGGCCCCGCACCACCTCGGTCACGCCGCAGGCGGCGTCGTCCACCACCACCGCCAGCTGGTACGCCGCCACGCCGTCGGCCCGGCGGACGATGAAGTCCCCCCACTCGGCCTGCAGCGAGAGCGCCTGCGGCCCCTGCAGGCCGTCGGTGAAGGCCACCGTCTCGTCAGGGACCCGCACCCGCAGGCAGCGGGTGGGCGGCTTCAGCGCCCGCTGCCGCGCCGTCAGGTTCCGGCAGGTGCCGGCGTAGATGATCCGCCCGTCCGAGGCATGGGGCGCGGATGCCACATGCAGGGCGGATGCCGCGTGCAGCTGGTCCCGGGAGCAGTAGCAGGGGTACAGCAGGCCCATCTCGCGCAGCCGGTCCAGCGCGGCCTCGTAGGCCCCGCCCCGGCGGCTCTGGTCCTCGGCGCGGATGTCCCAGTCCAGCCCCAGCCACTTGAGGTCGTCCAGTATGGCCTCCACAAAGGCCGGCTTGCTGCGGGCCGGGTCCAGGTCCTCCACCCGCAGCACGATCTGGCCGCCCCTCGACTTCGCCGACAGCCAGGCCAGCATCGCCGAAAACACGTTCCCCAGGTGCATCCGCCCGCTGGGGCTTGGCGCGAAACGACCGCGAACCATGCGCGTCACCTCCTGTTGTATAAATACATTATACACAATAACCTGCCCATGTGCAAACCGTTCCCACGTCCCTCAGCGACGACAGGCGCCTGTGAACGGCCTGCGGTAGTAAAGCCAAAACCGCTGATTGCGGTCTTACCGGCTTGACAAAAGGCGCGCCTATAGATATACTAACAATTGCCATTTAATACATTATTCACATTGCATCAACACGACGACACGATGGAATTTGAAAGGAATGCGTGCCTGTGAAATACCGTTTCCTGACGGGCAGCTATTCGCAGCAGGAGCAGCCTGGTATTTGCCGCGTCGCCTTTGACCCGGAGGTCGGCTTCACACTGGAGACGGCGGGAACCGGCTACGCCAATCCCAGCTTCGTACTGCCGAACCCCAACGGACGCTTCCTCTACGCGGTGGAGGAGACGGATTCGGGAAGCGTCTGTGCCCGTGCGCTGGACGGCGGCCTGTCGAAGCAGGGGGAGGGCCTCTCCACTCAAGGCGCTTCGCCCTGCCACCTGGCCCTGTCCGGGGATTTGCGCCGCCTTTACGCCGCTAACTACTCCAGCGGCAGCCTCGCGGCCTTCGCGCTGGACGGCGCGGGAAACCTCGCCGGACGGACGGATGTCGTGCGACACGTCGGCTCCGGGCCGAATCGCCAGCGCCAGGAGGCCGCCCACGTGCACTGCGCGATGGCGCTGGACGGATTTGTGTACGTCTGCGGCCTGGGCATCGATGCCATATTTATCTACCGGGACGGGGACGGAGTGCTGCGGGAGGTCGATCGCATCCCCATGCCCCCGGGCAGCGGGCCGAGACACCTGGCCCACAGTCCCAAGCACCCAAATTGGATCTATTGCGTTGCGGAGCTGGGCAGCGCCGTCTATGCGCTGAAGCGGGAGGCGGCGCGCTGGCGCATCGATCATTCCGTCTCCATCCTTCCCGAGGACTTCGACGGGGCAAACATCTCCGCAGCCATCCGCATCACCGACGATGGCGTGCTGCTGCTGGCCTCCAACCGGGGCCACGACAGCATCGCCGTCATCCCCCTGAGCCCGGAGGGAAGGCTCGGCGCGCCGGTGCTCTCCCGCTGCGTGGCACAGCCTCGGGACTTCCTGATCTGCGGCGCGCATGTGCTGGCCGCCAGCCAGCGCGATTCCGTCATCCGCGCCTACCGCCTGAACCACGTCACCCTGCGTCTGGAGGACACCGGCATGGCCCTGAAAATCGGCTGCCCGGTATGCCTCTGCCCACTTGATCTGCAGTAAATTACGAGGAGAATCACCATGGAAAACATCATCGCCGAAGGGGTCAACCGCAATTCCTTTCCCAGCCAGCTGCGCATCACCGACATTCGATTTACCGACGTGGTCGGCGCGCCGATGCACTGCACCCTGATGAAAATCTACACCAACCAGGGCATTGTGGGGCTGGGCGAGGTGCGCGACGGTGGCAATCGGGTTTACGCCGAGATGCTCAAGAGCCGCCTGCTGGGAGAAAATCCCTGCAACGTAGAAAAGCTGTTCCGCCGCATCCGGCAATTTGGCGGCCCCGCCCGCCAGGGCGGCGGCGTCTGCGGCGTGGAGGTGGCCCTCTGGGACCTGGCCGGCAAGGCCTACGGCGTGCCGGTTTACCAGATGCTGGGCGGCAGATACCGCGACAGGATTCGCATCTACTGCGACACCGACGTGGAGGGCAAGCACACCGGCAGGGACATGGGCAAGGCGCTGAAGGCCCGCATGGACAAGGGCTTCACCTTCCTGAAGATGGACCTTGGCCTGGGCATACTGAAGGGCGAGCCGGGCACGGTCTGCGCCCCGCTGGGGCTGATGGACGAGATGGACGCCCTTGAGCAGATGGCCTGGGCCTCCAGCGCGGGTCCGGCTGACAGGCGGGCGCTGCGCAACCGGGCCTACGACATGTTCAATGTGCCCCACCCGTTCACCGGTATCCACGTGACGGAGAAGGGCCTGGATGTGCTGGAGCAATACGTGAAGGATGTGCGGGACGTGATCGGCTATGAAATCCCGCTGGCCATCGACCACTTCGGCCACATCTGCGTGGAGGATTGCATCCGCCTCTGCCGCCGCATCGAAAAATACAACATCGCCTGGGCCGAGGACATGATTCCCTGGCAGTATACCGATCAGTACGCGCGGCTGAGCGAGGCGACCACCGTGCCGATCTGCACCGGCGAGGACATCTTCCTGGCCGAGGGCTTCGAGCCGCTGCTGACTCGTCGGGCCGTGAGCGTCATCCA
>JAZSAA010000478.1:0-6920 GCA_045601625.1 Clostridia bacterium
AAAGAAGAAGTGTATCGCCATGCTTCTGGCTGGCGGTCAGGGAAGCCGCCTCGGACTTCTCACCAAGGTCATGGCCAAGCCGGCCGTGCCCTTCGGCGGAAAGTATCGCATCATTGACTTTCCCCTGTCCAACTGCACCAACTCCAACATCGACACCGTGGGCGTGCTGACCCAGTACCGCCCGTTGGAGCTGAACAGCTATATCGGCTCCGGCCAGACCTGGGATCTGGACCTGAGCTATGGTGGCGTGTACGTGCTGCCGCCCTACGCCACCGCCGACAGCAGCGAGTGGTACAAGGGCACGGCCAACGCCATCTACCAGAACTTCGGCTTTATCGAGCAGTTCGACCCGGAATACGTGCTGGTGCTCTCCGGCGACCACATCTATAAGATGGACTACAACCGGATGCTCAATTCCCACATCGAGCGCAACGCCGACGTCACCATCGCCGTGCGCCCCGTGCCGTGGGAGGTGGCCCCGTCCTTCGGCATCATGAACGTGGACGAGAACGACGCCATCATCGAGTTCGAGGAGAAGCCCAAGCAGCCCAAGAGCAACCTGGCCTCCATGGGCGTCTACATCTTCACCTGGAAAGTGATGAAGGAATACCTGACCGCCGACGCGGCGGACCCGAAGTCCCAGAACGACTTCGGCAAGAACATCATCCCGAACCTGCTCAACGACAAAAAGGCCCTCTACGCCTACGCCTTCACCGATTACTGGAAGGACGTGGGCACCATCGCCAGCCTCTGGGAGGCGAACATGGACCTGCTGAAGATGCCGCCGGAGTTCGACCTGACCGACCCGCGCTGGAAGATCTACTCCCGCACGCCGGTCATGCCACCCCACTTCATCGCCGACGACGCCGAGGTCGCCAACTCCATGGTCACCGAGGGCTGCGAGATCGACGGCACGGTGCGCGACAGCGTGCTGTTCGCCGGCGTGACCGTTGAAAAGGGCGCGGTGGTGGAGGACAGCGTGATCATGCCCGGCACCACCATCAAGGCCGGGGCCGTAGTGCGCCGCGCCATCGTCTCCGAGGACTGCGTGATCTCCAAAAACTGCCAGGTGGGCGAAGCCGCCGGCGATATCGCCCTGATCGGCCAGGACACCGTGCTGCCCGAGGGCTATGTGGTAAAGGCGGGCCTGCAGGTCGACAACGATGCTATTTCCCGAAAGGAGGGCGCCTGATATGAACGATGTCATGGGCATTGTCTACACTTCCAAGGACGACCTCACGCTGCGCGAGCTGACCAGCCAGCGCGCGGTGGCCGCGATTCCCGTGGCCGGCCGCTACCGCATCATCGACTTCATCCTCTCCAGCCTGGTGAATTCCAACATCCACAACGTGGGCATCATCGCCCAGAAAAACTATCATTCGCTGATGGACCACCTGGGCTCCGGCAAGGACTGGGACCTGCACACCCGCAACAACGGCCTTTTCATCCTCCCCCCCTTCCTGACCCGTGAAAACGGCGGCGAATACAGCGGCATACTGGACGCGCTGAAGGCCAACTTCGACTACCTGCGCCGTTCCCGCCAGGAGTTCGTGATCCTGACCAACAGCGATTACGTGATGAACACCAGCTTCGAGCCGATGATCCAGCAGCACATCAAGTCCGGCGCGGACATCACCCTGATGTACAAGAAGGCCACGCCCGAGATCACCGAGTTCACCTCGTCCTCCAAGAACAACCACTGCTACCTGGGCATCGGCGAGGGCGGCATCGTGAACGACATCGAGATCAACCCCAACGCAGCCAGCTACGAAAACCTGTATTTGAACGTGATGCTGGTCAAGCGCACGATGCTGATGTACATGGTGGACCAGGTCATCTCCCACGGTAGCCACGACTTCTACGGCGACCTGCTGCGCCCCTACATCAAGTCCGGCGCGCTGAAGATCATGGCCTACGAGGAGAAGGGCTACTACCGCCGCATCGAGACCATCCGCGGTTACTTCAACTTCAACATGGACCTGCTCAAGCCCGGCGTGCGCAAGGAGCTGTTCGGCGCGAACCCGGTCTACACCAAGACCCGCGATTCCGTGCCCACCATCTACCGCGGCAACGCGAAGATCAAGAACTCCCTGATCGCCGACGGCTGCGTGATCGACGGCGAGGTGGAAAACTGCGTGCTGTTCCGCGGCGTCACCGTGGGCAAGGGCGCGAAGCTGAAGAACTGCGTGATCATGCAGGACGGCTACATCGAGGAGGACGTGGAGCTCGAGAACGTCATCTTCGACAAGGCGGTCACCATCCGCAGCCACAGCCGCCTGGTCGGCCCGGGCCAGTACCCGATCGTCATCGGCAAAAACATCACGCTGTAAGGCTTCCCACCGGGGGCGGCAACGCCCCCGGGGTATAAACCGCGGTATATCCTGTTTCAAACCCGGAAACAATCATTCCTATAGGAGGAAACAGCCATGAAAATTCTCTTCGCAACATCTGAATGCATGCCGTTTGTCAAGACCGGCGGCATTGCGGACGTGATGGGCGCGCTGCCCAGGGAAATCCTGAAGGCCGGCGAAGACGTCCGCGTCATCCTCCCGCTGTACAAGGCCATCGGCCCCGAGTGGCGCGAGAAGATGCAGCACATGCTGTATTTCTACATCAACCTCGGCTGGCGCAGACAGTATGTGGGCATTGAAACGTTGGTATACGGCGGCGTCACCTTCTACTTTGTGGACAACGAACAGTACTTCGGCCGCGACTACATCTACGGCATGGGCGGCGACGAGGGCGAGCGCTTCGCCTACTTCTGCCGCGCCGTGATGGAGGCCCTGCCGAAGATCGACTTCATCCCCGACATACTGCACTGCCACGACTGGCAGACCGGCCTGATCCCGGTGCTGCACAAGCTGCAGTACAAGCACCTTGAGCTGTTCGCCAACATGCGCACGGTGTACACCATCCACAACCTGCAATACCAGGGCCTGTTCCCCATCGACGCCATCGAGGACCTGCTGTACCTGGGCAACCTGGCCTACACCAGCGACGCGCTGGAGTTCTACGGCATGTGCTCGTGCATGAAGGGCGGCATCGTGTTCGCCGACGAGATCACCACCGTCAGCCCCACCTATTCCCAGGAGATCCAGACCGCCTACTACGGCGAGCGCCTGGACGGTCTGCTGCGCACCCGGGTGGACCACCTGTGCGGCATACTCAACGGCATCGACACCGAGGAATTCGACCCCGAGAAGGATCCGCTGCTGGCCAAAAACTACACCTCGGATTCCTTCGACAAAAAGGTCGAAAACAAGCTGGCCCTGCAGCGCGAGCTGGGCCTGACCGTGGACGCCAACGTGCCCATGATCGCCATGATCACCCGCCTGTCCGGCCAGAAGGGCCTGGACCTGGTGGAGTGCGTGCTGCCGGAGATCATGAACACAGGCGCGCAGCTGGTGATCCTGGGCATGGGCGAAAGCCGCTATGTGGACCTGTTCAGCTGGGCCCAGTGGAAGTATCCGCTGCAAGTGTCGGCCAACTTCCAGATGAACAACGCCCTGGCCCACAAGATCTACGCCGCGGCGGACCTGTTCCTGATGCCCTCGCTGTTCGAGCCCTGCGGCCTGAGCCAGCTGATCTCGCTGCGCTACGGCACGCTGCCCATCACCCGCGAGACCGGCGGCCTGAGGGACACCGTGCTGGCCTACAACGAGTTCACCGGCGACGGCAACGGCTTTACCTTCCTCTATTACAACGCCCACGACATGCTCCACGTCATCGAGAACGCGGTGCGCATGTTCCACGACCAGCGCGAGCTGTTCAACAGCCTGGCCATCCGCGCCATGAAGGGCCAGTACGGCTGGGACCAGTCGGCGAAGCAGTACATCGAGCTGTATGAGAAGCTGAACCCCGACGCGGCCAAGAAGCCCGCGCCGAAGAAAAAGGCCGCCCCGAAGGCCAAGGCCGAGGGCGAAGCGAAGCCCGAAGAGGCCGAGGCAAAGCCCGCCCGCAAGCGCGCGGCCAAGCCCAAGGCCGAGGCCGCAGAGGCTCCGGCGAAGAAGCCGGCGGCAAAGAAGAAGGCCACCGACGCCGGGGACGCGCCGAAGAAGCCCCGCGCCACCCGGAAGAAGAAAGCGGAGACCGCCGAGTAACCCCGGGTTCCCTTTCGGAATAACCGATGTCCATCGGCATCGGTTATTCCTTTAAGAATGGGAATGGGCAGTTGGAAGATAAATGTTGATTTGGCGAGCTGTTACGTTGCATACGGAACCCCTCCGACCTCGCCTGCAAGGCGGCAATCCGGAGGATTGCCGGTTTCGCCCGAAGGGCGAAACTGAATTTGACAAATCAAAGATTTGGCAAATTCACCGCGGGGCCACCTCCCCTTTCAGGGGAGGCTTTTGGAGCAACTCCCGACCATTTGAGCCTCCCCTGAAAGTGGCATCGAGCGCCCGGAAAACAGTCCAGTGGACTGTTTTCAGCAAGGTGGGGCCGGCAGGCCCGTGGACGGTGCCACGTAGCGGCGGAGGGGTTCCGTCTCCCCGCCAAACCAGAATTATCCGCCTTTACACATAATAGACCGACAGGAGCAGCATCATGGATAATCGCGACGAGATCATTCAAACCCAGATGGACCTGATCAGCACGCTGATCGACAACAATATGCGGCACATAGCGGACGACTTCTGGGGCGACCCGAAGCCCAAGTCCCCCGCCCCGAAAGCGCCGGGAAAGCCCGCGGACGCGCCAAAGACGCCCGGCAAGGCCCCCACCCCCGCCGCTGAGGCCAAGCCCGCCGAGGCCCAGCAGGCCGCCGAGGAGGAGACCCCGCCGGAGAATATCGAGGACCTGAAGAAGGAGCTCAACGAGCTGATCGGCCTGAAGGGCGTCAAGCGGGAGGTCAACAACCTGATCAACACCGTCACCATCTACAAGCTGCGCCGGGAGCACGGCCTCAAGACGGTGGACATGTCGCTGCACATGGTGTTCTCGGGCAACCCCGGCACCGGCAAGACGATGATCGCGCGGCTGATGTCCCGCATCTACAAGAGCCTGGGCATGCTGAAAAAGGGTCACCTGGTGGAGGTGGACCGGTCCGGGCTGGTGGCGGGCTATGTGGGCCAGACGGCCACCAAGACCAGCGCCGTCATCGAAAAGGCGCTGGGCGGCGTGCTGTTCATCGACGAGGCCTACGCCCTGAACGGCAAGACCGAGAACGACTTCGGCCAGGAGGCCATCGACACGCTGCTCAAGGCCATGGAGGATCACCGGGAGGACCTGGTGGTCATCGTCGCGGGCTACGACGGCCTGATGGACGAGTTTATCCACTCCAACCCCGGCCTGGAGTCCCGCTTCAACCGCTACATGCACTTCGACGACTACACCACCGAAGAGATGATGGGCATACTGGACCTCCAGCTGAAAAAGGGCCAGTACCAGCTCACCGAGCAGGCCCGCAGGGACGTGGCCGATTACATCGCCGCCGCCAACACCAGCTCCATCGCCTTCGGCAACGGCCGTGGCGTGCGCAACATATTCGAGCGGCTGCTGGTGGCCCAGGCCAACCGGCTGGCCCAGGCGGAAAACGTCACCAAGGAGGACCTGATGACCCTCACCGAGGACGACGTGGCCGCCGCCCGGGGCAGCGACGAGAAGATCCTCGCCGCCGAAAAGGCACAGCAGGAGCTGATCCAGTCCGCGGAGGAGACCCTGGCCGAACTGCAAAAGCTGGCAAAGGACGTGCCGGTGAAGCCGGACGCACTGAAGGTCGACGGCCCCGGAGAGCCGGACGCGCCGGAGGAACAGGCATAGCATCCCGACCGAATTTGTCGCGGCGTCGCGTTGATCGCCGCTACGGAATCCCCATGCCCGTCAGTCAGGAGGTGTTCCCCATGAAAAAAACCATCTTCGCCATCCTCGCACTGCTGCTTTTGCTGGCGCTGTGCTCCGGCGCGCTGGCCGGCACGGTGGTCGTCACCGGCGACGCCAACGCCCGCAGCAACCCCAGCCTGAACGGCTACAAGCTGGGCGTGGTCACCGAGGGCTCCTGGCTGGCCTACCGGAACGTCTACGCCGTGGACGACCGGGGCGTGATGTGGTACGGCATCACCTTCGACGGGGAGGACGCCTGGATCTCCTCCCGGTACAGCTATGTGGTCTACGACGACGAGGAGGACGACGTCTATGACGACTACCCCGTGGTGTTCGTCCACCGGGATTCCCACGTGCGCGACTACCCCAGCCTGTACGGCGAATCCCTCACCGTCGCCCGTTCCGGGTCGGTGCTGCGCGCCGGCGGCGTCTCCCGCTGGGACGACCGGGGCGTGGAATGGTACTACGTCTGCTGCAATGGCTACTGGGGCTGGATATCGTCGCGGTATACGTCCGCGGCTGGGTAAACCGGGAATCCGGTTGTAGATGAGGTTAGAAGTTTATGCCAATCACAGGGGCAGCGCAACGCCGCCCCTGCATATTTTTTACAGCGGTATTCTATTTGAGGCTGTTATCCGTCATGCCATTTCCGCCCCTTTGTAACTTTATTTCTACAATTCCCCAACAATCATTGACAACCATGCTCCATGGCTTTATGATATAAGTTAGCTATAATTGTGCTGTTCATACGATATCTGTAATGATTTGGAGGGTCTTGACTATGCTTAAGCAGGGGCGCAAGCGCGAGGCAAAGGGCCTTGCGGTTCTCTATTTTATCATTGGCCTGATCATACTGCTGATCATACTGGCTGTGATCTACTTCGCGCTGGCCAAGCTGGACTATTCCGACAAGCTGGATCCCGAGGCCACCATGCGGCCCTATGTCGAGCAGACCCAGCCGGTCGTGGCGACTGAGCCTGATGAGCCCGAGGGCGACGAAGGCGATCCCTACGCGGTGGACGTGGAGCCCGACGACGAGGTGGACCTGACCGAGCCCACCGAGGAGCCTACGCCCGAGCCCACCCCCGAGAAGTCGGATC
>JAZSAA010000479.1:0-3015 GCA_045601625.1 Clostridia bacterium
AGATCCTTGGGCAGGCCGCCCACGTTGTGGTGGGATTTCACCATCTTGGCGGTCTTGGTGCCGGATTCCACGATGTCGGGGTAGATGGTGCCCTGGCCCAGGAACTCGATGCCGTCCAGCTTGCGGGCTTCCTCCTCGAACACGCGGATGAACTCGGCGCCGATGATCTTGCGCTTCTGCTCGGGGTCGCTGACACCCGCCAGCTTGTCCAGGAAGCGATCCACCGCGTCCACATAGATCAGGTTCGCGCCCAGCTGGTTGCGGAACACCTCCACCACCTGCTCGGGCTCGCCCTTGCGCAGCAGGCCGTGGTTCACGTGCACGCAGGTCAGCTGGTCGCCGATGGCGCGAATCAGCAGCGCCGCCACCACCGAGGAATCCACGCCGCCGGACAGGGCCAGCAGCACCTTCTTGTCGCCCACCTGCTTTCTGATCAGCTCGATCTGGTCGGCGATGAAGTTGTCCATGTTCCAGTTGGCCTCGGCCTTGCAGGTATCGAATACGAAGCTGCGCAGCGCCTCGCGGCGGGGGCCTTCGCCCTCGGGCCAGTGGTCCAGGGTCACGTCGGCCTTCTTCGCGGCATGGTCCGCGGCCAGCAGCGGCACGCCCGCGCCGTAGACCGCCCCGGAGGCGTCGATGGCCACGCCGTCCACCACCCGGTTCTCGCCGCCGTTGAGGATGATGCCCTTCACGTTGGGCAGCGCCGCCAGCTGTTCGGCAGTGATATCATGGGGATGAATCTCCGTATACACGCCCAGCGCGCGGATGTCGCGGGCGATCAGGGTGTTCTGGGAACTGCCGAGATCCAGTATGACGATCATATCCTGCTGCATAATGTACCTCCCCATTTGTTGTCGTATGGAATTACCCTGCTATTTTATCACCGCGTTCCCGCCCGCGTCAATTAATGGAAGGTTATTAAGCGGGCAGTGCTGAAAAATTAAAGGAATGCCTTCAACGCAGCGAAGCGGCGGCTTCCCGGCTGCCAAAATGGCGGCGCAGGCGCCGCCGCTACAGGGCGTCTGTCCCGGACTCACTGCTGTGCTTCAATCGCCTCCGGGCCGAAGGGCTCGATCTTCTTCAGCGTGCCGTCGGCCAGCTTGTTCATGCGGTTCTTGAACCGGCAGATGAACGCCTCGGGCTCGGTGCGCTGGTAGCCGGGCTGCTCGAAGGCCTCCCGTTCAAAGACGACGGAATAGATATACGTGTCCTCCACGTCCCCCTTGCTGTTGCGCCGCTGGGTGTAGGCCGACAGCAGGATCTTCTCCATGTGGGGCGTGACGCAGAAGAAGTAGCTGGCGCAGAACATGCCCAGGCCGAACACGCAACGGGCATATTCCGCCTTCAGCTCCTTCTGGGACTTGTCTGCCTGCTTCACCTGTCCCGAGGCCAGCTGCCTCGCCTTGACGGTGGGCAGGTGCTCGATCTCGGGCAGGTCCATGTCGGCCATCAGCACGCCATCCTCGTATTCATAGCTGACGTTGAAGTCGATGGGCAGGGAGAGCTGCGACAGCCATTCCCCGATGGACGCCTCCACCGATTCCTCCGACGGCTTCACGGCCAGCTCCTGCTCGGACCAGTCCCGGGGCAGGTCGCAGGCCAGCGCGCCGATGTTCACGAAGGTCTCGGTGAGGGCCCCGGTGCGGGCCAGCTCCGCCTCGAGGGCGGGGTCCGTCTGCTCCGCCCGGCTCGCCGCCGGGGCCTTCTGCGGCTTCTCCCTGCCGCCGAAGTCCAGCACCTTCTTCCGGTCATACAGGCCGGTGCCCGGTATGCTGGTGTTCAGGAACAGCCCCTCCCGGCCGACGTTGGCCGACAGGCCCTTGCCGGGGCCCACGGTAAAGCTGACGCCGGACTTGGAAACGTTCATCTTCAGGCCCTTGAATAGGTTAATGCTCTTGCGAAAGCGCATGCGCGTACCCTCCCCGCTTCAAGTATTACCCCTATTGTAGCGGATTCCAGGCCGAAACACAAGCAAAACCGTTCCACAAGCATTGACTTTCACGCAATATTAATTTAATATAGAGTCAGAACACAAAGGAGGTCGGTTTTATGAAAAGGTTTCGCATCATGATCGCGCTCGCGCTGTCATTGACACTGCTCGCCGGGCTGCCCGCCGCCCGGGCCCAGGCCTACGCGAACAGCGGCACGGGCTACGAAAACCTGATCGGCGCGATGGAGATCGTCAACTGCGCGTCCTGGGCTTCCCTGCGCAGCTACCCGGATTCCTCCAGCGCCCGGCTGGCGAAGGTGCCCCTGGGGGCGGTGGTCATCAACTGCTACTATCAGGACGACCGCTTCACCTACTGCGAATACAACGGCGTGGGCGGCTACATACTGAACAGCAACCTGTCCTTCATCTATGGGCCCATCGGCTACGAGTACCGGGAGGACAGCTACATGGGCAACATGCAGGTCGTGAACTGCCTGTCCTACGCCACCCTGCGGGACTACCCCAGCACCAGTGGCAACCAGCTGCTGCGGGTGCCCCTGGGCGAGGTGGTGACCAACGTGTTCTACCACGACGACAAGTTCTGCTACTGCATCTACAACGGCGTGGAGGGCTACATCCTCTCCAAAAACCTGAGCTGGGTGTCCGGCGGCGGCGACGCCAGCTACGACAGCAGCTGGATCGGCGACGCCTGGATCGTCAACTGCACGTGGGCCTCCCTGCGCCAGCTGCCCGACACCTCCTCCTACCGGCTGTACAAGATCCCCAAGGGCGCCCGGGTCACCAACTGCTACTACGTCAACGACCGCTTCGCCTGCTGCACCTACAACGGCACGGTGGGTTATATTCTGGTGGACAACCTGGGGTGGTAGGAGCTACGGGATGATGCAAATTCTGATTTATCGAGCTATTGCTCTATAAATCTTAATTTGAGTATTTAGTATTTAGTGGTTAGTATTTAGTGGTGGTGCAAATCCCTACGGGATTTGTTTGATTATAAGGAAACGGTAGAGGCTTCAACGTTTCTTGATCCCTTGAATCAAAAGAAATCCGTTAGGATTTCCTCC
>JAZSAA010000480.1:0-6858 GCA_045601625.1 Clostridia bacterium
CAAAATTTTGAAAGAAATGCCCCCGCACTGAAAAGTGCGGGGGTACGCAAGCTGTAATATTGTTTACATCATGCTGCGATATAGGGCGGCGATCTCCTCGACGCTGGTGTCGCGGGGGTTGCCGGGGCAGCAGGCGTCGGCGAAGGCGGATTCGGACAGGAACTGCACGTCCTCCTCCTTCAGGATGCCCTTCAGGTCGGCGGGGATGCCCACATCCTTGCTCAGCTGCTTCACGGCGGCGATGGTGGCCTTGGCGGCCTCGTCGTCGTCCATCATGTCGATGCCCGGCACGCACATGGCCTTGCCGATGGCGCGATAACGCTTGCCGGCCACGGGGGCGTTGTACTCCAGGCCGAAGGGCAGGATGATGGCGCAGGCCACGCCGTGGGGGGTGTCATACAGGGCGGACAGGCCGTGGGCCATGGAGTGCACGATGCCCAGGCCGACGTTGGAGAAGCCCATGCCCGCGATGTACTGGCCCAGGGCCATGCCCTCGCGGCCTTCGGGGGTGTTCTGCACCGCGCCGCGCAGGTTGGCGGCGATCAGGCGGATGGCCTCCAGGTGGAACATGTCGGAGATGGCGCAGTAGCCCTTGGTGATGTAGCCCTCGATGGCGTGGGTCAGGGCGTCCATGCCGGTGGCGGCGGTCAGGCCCTTGGGCATGCTGGACATCATGTCGGGATCGACCACGGCGATCTCGGGGATGTCGTTGGTGTCCACGCAGACGAACTTGCGCTTCTTTTCCACGTCGGTGATGACGTAGTTGATGGTGACCTCCGCGGCGGTGCCGGCGGTGGTGGGCACGGCGATGGTGAACACGGCGTGCTTCTTGGTGGGGGCCACGCCCTCCAGCGAGCGCACGTCCTCAAACTCGGGGTTGTTGATGATGACGCCGATGGCCTTCGCGGTGTCCATGGACGAGCCGCCGCCGATGGCGATGATGCAGTCCGCGCCGCTCTTCTTGAAGGCCGCCACGCCGCTCTGCACGTTTTCAATGGTGGGGTTGGGCTTGATCTCGCTGTAGATCTCGTAGGCGAAGCCGGCCTTGTCCAGCAGGTCGGTGACCTTCTTGGTCACGTTGAACTTGATCAGGTCAGGGTCGGAGCAGACGAAGGCCTTCTTGTAGCCGCGGGCGGTCAGCTCGGGCACGATGTTTTCGATGGCGCCGCTGCCGTGATAGGAAATGGTGTTCAGAACGATGCGATTGGCCATGGGAATGCACTCTCCTTTTAATAATAGGTTGGTTTGGCGCGGTAAACGCCGCTGACTCCATATTAAGACAATTATTGCCCATTGTCAAGCATGAAATGCGCGGAAGCCGTTTACCGTATTTCAACAGGCGCGGGCTGGCGGAGGAAACAGGGCTTGGTGTATAATCAAGGCGGATCGGAAGGTCGTGTAAGACTTGCAGATGTCACAGAGGCAAAAACGAAATACATTGTGGATCGTGCTGGCGCTGGCCTGGCCCACGATGCTGGAGCAGATGCTCCAGGTGGCCGCCCAGTACGTGGATTCGGCCATGGTGGGCCGCCTGGGCGCGGCGGCGACGGCGGCGGTGGGGGCCACCACCACCATCAACTGGATGGTGGGCAGCACACTGTCGGCGCTGGGCGTGGGCTTTTTGGCCTTCATCGCCCGGGAATACGGGGCCGAGCGCTACGAAAACGCCGGCAAGGCCGTGGCCCAGTCGGTGGTGGCGGCCATCGTGGCGGGGCTGTTCTTTACAGCGGCGGCGCTGTCGCTGGCGCGGTTCATTCCCGGCTGGATGAACGCCGACGAGGCCATCCGCCCTGCCGCGGCCCGGTATTTCTTCATTATATACACCCCGATGCTGCTGCGGGCGGCCACGGTGATCTTCGGCACGGTGCTGCGCGCCTCCGGAGACACCCGCACGCCGATGAAGGTCAACATACTGGTGAACCTGGTGAACGTGGTGCTGAACTTCCTGCTGATCTACGAGACGAGGGACATCCGCCTGGCGGGCCTGACCCTGCGGGTGCCCGGCGCGGGGCTGGGGGTCACCGGCGCGGCCATCGGCACGGCGGCGGGCTTTGCCGTGGGCGGCGCGGCCATGACCGTGGCGCTGTGGCGGCATCCGCGAATCTCCCCCAGGGGCAGGAGTCTGAGGCCGGACTGGGCCATCATGAAGCCCTGCCTGAAGGTGGCCATGCCCGCGGCGTTGCAGCGCTTCGGCACGTCCTTCGGCTACGTGGCCTTCGCGTCGCTGATCAACTCCCTGGGCACGGTCTCTACCGCCGCCCACGCCATCGCGAACACCGCCGAATCGGCCTTCTACATTCCCGCCTATGGCATACAGACCGCCGCGGCCACCCTGGCCGGGAACGCCAGCGGCATGAGGGACCGGAAATACATGCGGTCCATCAGCCGCACGCTGCTGATCCTGGAGCCGACGCTGATGGCGATCTCCGGCGCAGCACTGTTCATCCTGGCTCCCAGGATGATGGCTTTGTTCACACCGGACGCCGAGGTGATCGCCCTGGGCACGAAGGTGCTGCGCATGGTGGCCGTCACCGAACCACTGTATGGCATCGCCGTGGTCCTGGAAGGCATCTTCATGGGCGTGGGGGACACCATGTACGCCTTCTGCTGCAACATCGTGGGCATGTGGGGCGTGCGGGTGCTGGGCACGGCCATACTGGTGAAGGGCCTCGGCTACGGCCTGACCGCCGCCTGGGGCGCGATGATCGCCCACAACATATTGCTGTGCGTGCTGTTCGCGCTGCACTACCGGGGCCAGAAGTGGAACCCGCTGGTGAGCGGGCAGAAGTTCTGATTCGACACAACGCAGTTGTTATAACATTTGCTGAATGTCGGGGACATCGGGGATGGCCCCGACATTTCTATAGAAAAATGAAATAATTCAGACGAAATAGCACCTAAAAATATTACTCTTGACAAATTTATGACATAGTTGTACAATAATATAGAAATACTTGATGCGACAAGTTGTAATTAGGAGGAAAAAAACATGCGACTAAACAAATGGCTCGCGCTGTTGTTGGCCCTGTGCATGCTCTGCGGCATGCTGCCGGCGGCCATATCGGAAGAAATTGAGATCGACGCGGGGGAGGAACCCGCCGCCGAGGACGCGCTCATCATCGAGGAGAGCGACGACCTTCCCGAGCTCGACCTGGACCTGGGAGACGTCGATCTGGGAGAGGACGCCCTCTCGCTGGACATCGGCGACCTGGAGCCGGCGGAGGAACCCGCCGTCCCGGAGGAGAGCGCAGCGGCGACTGAGGACGCCGAGGGCGGCCTGGTCTCCAACGCGAAGAACTACACCGAGATGAGCAACAGCACGGCCTTCAACCTGAACGGCGTCACCATCCGCGCCGGGGACGAGAGCTCCAAGGGTTCCGGCAACTGCTGGAAGTGGGCCCAGGCGATCTACAAGAAGGTCTGGGGCTGCAACTTCGATTCCACCTTCGTCGGCACGGCGGCCAGGGGTCACAACCTGGTGCGCAACCTGACGGACAACGAGCGCAAGCTGACCCCGGAGAACCTGAAGTACATGGTCAGCCACGCCAAGCCCGGCGCCACCCTGCGGGTGCAGTCCTGCCCCTCGAGCTGCTCCGGCTTCAACACCGACGGCTGCAGCAAGCATAACCTGCACAGCCTGATTATCGCCGAGATCCGCGAGGATGGCCTGGTGACCATCGACGATCAGGGCAACGTGCACACCCGCTACTACACCTGGGAGGGCTTCTGTGCCTCCTGGGCCCGCTGGGAATACGTCAAGTACATCAAGTGGCCGAACGCCCCCGCGCTGACCTCCGCCGAGGCGGTGGACGGCTACGGCGTCTCAAAGATCAATGAGACCTACAGGGTGCGCTCCAGCGCCACCAAGGGCGTGGGCGTCTACAACCTGCCGGAGAACAGCAAGCTGGCGGGCACGCTGAAATATCCTGCCACCTTCCGGGCCGACAGCAAGACGCTGAAGAAATTCCAGGGCTACACCTGGGTGCACGGCACCTCCAGCACCGGCGTCGCCGGCTGGATGCCGCTGACCGAAGCCGTGGCCGGCTCCTCGGACAAGATCGAGGTCACCGGCATCGCCCTGAGCCAGACCTCCATGGTGATGTCGAAGGGCGGCACGGCCACGCTGAAGGCCGTCATCGCGCCGGTGGACGCCACGAACCAGAACGTCAGCTGGTCCTCCAGCGACAGCAGTGTGGTCACCGTCAGCGGCGGCGTCGTCACCGCCCGGGGCGCGGGCTCGGCCACGATCACCGCGACCACCGAGGACGGCGACAGGAAGGCTTCCTGCCAGGTCAAGGTCGCGGACGCCGACAACGGCAAGGAACTGACCAAGACGGGCAGCAACGGCACCGTGACCGTGACCGTGGGCTCGAAGCTCCAGTTGATCCCCACCTTCGCCACGGCCAAGGGCTGGAAGATCAAGAGCGTGTCCTCCTCCAAGAGCAAGTACGCCACCGTCAGCAAGAGCGGCCTGGTCAAGGCCAAGAAGGCCGGCACCACCACCATCACCGTCAAGTGCAAGAACGGCAAGAAGGCCACCGTAAAGGTCAAGGTGGTCAAGGGCTCCTCCGGCGGCAGCTCGACCGGCGGCAGCTCGGGCAGCGGCTCCGGAAGCGGCAGCAGGACTGGCAGCACCACGCAGACCGACTCCACAAAGGTCGAAAAGATCTATCTCAACAAGACCGGCACCCAGAAGCTGAAGGTAGGAAAGACCATGCAGCTGTACACGAAGGTGGCGCCTTCGACGGCCACCCCCTTGCTGACCTGGAAATCCACCAATGAAAAGATCGCGTATGTGGACAGTAACGGCAAGGTCTATGGCCTGAAGAAGGGCACCGCCACCGTCGGCGTCATCGACAAGGACGGCGCCTACGCCACCGTGAAGATCAAGGTTTATAAATAAACGACCTGTGGGAGCGCAGGGACGGTTTAAAATGCGTATCATACGCGGGAAGCTTACCGTGCAGGGGCGGCGTTGCGCCGCTCCTGCGCTGTTGTAAACGCCGCCACTTTTTTGGAAATTCTCCCGCGCCACTTGGCAAAGGGCGCGGGAATGTGATACAATACAGGCATAGACTGCGCACAGAACGGATTGCACACAGGAGGATTCTTATGCCGTTTGAGATTGTCAAGAACGATATCACCAGGATGCAGGTGGACGCCATCGTCAACGCCGCGAACAGCAGCCTGCTGGGCGGCGGCGGCGTGGACGGGGCCATCCATCGCGCCGCAGGGCCGCAGCTGCTGGCCGAGTGCCGGGCGCTGGGCGGCTGCCAGACCGGCGAGGCGAAGCTGACCCGGGGCTATAACCTGCCCAGCAGGTACGTCATTCACACGGTCGGGCCCGTCTGGCAGGGCGGCGGCGAGGGCGAACCGGCCCTGCTGGCGGCCTGCTATCGGAACGCGCTGGCCCTTGCCAGGCAGCAGGGCTGTGATTCGGTGGCCTTCCCGCTGATCTCGGCGGGGGCCTATGGCTATCCCAAGGCCCAGGCGCTGCAGGTGGCGGTGGAGGAGATCACCCGCTTTTTGCGGGAGGCCGACATGATGGTCTACCTGGTCGCCTTCAGGCGGGGGGACATCGAGCTGACCGGCGAGCTGTACGGGGAAGTGACCGCCTACATCGACGACGTGTACGTCCAGGAGCGCCACGACTTCGGCCGCGAGGCCCGGCGCAGCCAGTACCTGCGGGACGGCGCGCCCCGGGGCACGCCCGAGCCGGGCAGCCTGTTCCGCCGTCCCCACAGGGAGGACAATGCCCGCAACGAGACGGTGTTCTCCGAGGCCAACGTGGAGCGGCTGATCACCTTCCAGGCCGACGCCCAGGACGAGGCCCAGGGCCGCAGCGGCGAGACCTTCGCCGAGATGGTCGCCCGCAAGCTGGGGGAGAAGGGCATGTCGGACGCTGAATGCGCCCGCCGGGCCAATCTGGACCGCCATGTCTTCGGCAGGATTCGGAACAACATGGGCTATCGCCCCGCCAGGCAGACGGCGCTGGCCCTCGCCCTCGCGCTGGAGCTGTCCCTGGACGAGGCGAAGGAGCTGCTGACGAAGGCCGGCTGCGGGTTGACCCACGGCAGGAAGACGGACGTCGCGGTGGAGTACTGCATCACGGCGGGCCGCTGGGACGTGAATGAAATCAACGCGATACTCTTCAAGCTGGAGCTGCAACCGCTGGGTAATTGACCGGACCGACGAAATATCCCGAGAGAGGTGAAGCGAGTGTTCTGTTCAAACTGTGGCATACAGCTGCCGACGGGCGTGAACTTCTGCCCGAACTGCGGCACGCGGGTGACCGCCCCGGCCACCGCAGCGAATAAGGGAAACATGGTGATGCTCGTCTCGCTGGGCGACAGCAACCGCGCCACCGCGGCGGCGCTGCTGATGCGCATCTGCGGCTATACCGACGAGGAAGCGCTGCTGATCGTGGACAACGCGCCGATCACCGTGGCCCGGGGCCTGAACGACGCCCAGGCGCGCTATCTGGCCCAGGCATTGGCGGAGTACGGCATCGAGGTGTCCGTCTATGACGGCAGCGGCTGGCGGGAGTGGGAATCCGACGCCACGTCGGTCTGGGACAGGTCCGGGTCGCTGCTGGCCGGCGTGGCCTCCGCGCTGGGCCTGCTGGGCATCGGCAACCGCATCACCCGGGATATGATGCGCCGCACGGATTACCCCTATCGCACGACAGGCGCGCGCCCGCCGGTATTCCGGGTGAACAGCGCGCTGCGCGCCGCCCCGAGGCCGCCGGTCCACCGCGCGCCGCCTCCGCCCCAGCCGCCGAGGCCCGCGCCGCAGCCTGCGAGGCCCGTACCGCAGCCCGCGAGGCCTGCGCCGCAGCCCGCGAGGCCCGCGCCGCAA
>JAZSAA010000481.1:0-8071 GCA_045601625.1 Clostridia bacterium
ATCACGTCTTCCAGCGCGTGCTCGCGCATCTGACCATGGCCTATGCCTATGCGGGCCTCGGGCACCAGCTTTTTCAGGCGCGAATGCATCATTTCTATAGTCTGCACCCTGTTGTACAGCACATATACCTGGCCGCCGCGGGACAGCTCGCGCAATATTGCATCACGTACAAGACCGTCGGAATACTCGACCACATAGGTCTGTACCGGGTAGCGCTCCTCCGGCGGGGACTGGAGCAGGGACATGTCCCTTATGCCCACCATGCTCATGTGCAGCGTGCGGGGGATGGGCGTGGCCGTCAGCGTCAGCACGTCCACCGAGCGCTTCATCTGCTTGGTGGCCTCCTTGTGGGTGACGCCGAAGCGCTGCTCCTCATCCACCACCAGCAGGCCCAGGTCCTTGAACTTCACATCCTTCGCCAGCAGCCGGTGGGTGCCCACCACCACGTCCAGTTCGCCGTTTTTCAGCTTTTCGATGATCTGCTTCTGCTCCGCCGCCGTCTTGAAGCGGCTGATGGTCTCCACCCGGATGGGGAAGCCGGCGAAGCGGTTGAGCATCGTGGCGTAGTGCTGCTGCACCAGTATGGTGGTGGGGGCCAGCATGGCGGCCTGCTTGCCGCTCATCACACACTTGAATATGGCCCGCAGCGCCACCTCGGTCTTGCCGTAGCCCACGTCGCCGCACAGCAGCCGGTCCATGATCTTGGGCTTCTCCATGTCCCGCTTGATGTCCTCAATGGCGGCCAGCTGGTCAGGGGTCTCCTCGAAGGGGAAGCTGTCCTCGAACTCCCGCTGCCAGGGGGTGTCCGGGTCGAAGGCATAGCCGGGGATGGCCTCCCGCTGGGCGTACAGCTTCAGCAGGTCTCCCGCGATCTCCTGGATGGACTGGCGCACGCGGCTCTTCTGCCGCTGCCACTCGCCGCCGGACAGCCGGTTCAGCTTCGGGGCCTCGCCCTCGCTGCCGATGTACTTCTGCACCCGGTCCAGCTGGTCGGTGGGCACGTACAGCTTGTCGCTGCCCTGGTAGCGGATGTGCAGAAAATCCCGGTAGGTGCCGTCGCTGGCCAGGCGCACCATGCCCATGTACTGGCCGATGCCGTGGTTCTCGTGGACGACGTAATCCCCCACCTTCAGGTCAGTGAAGGCGGCGATCTTCTCGCCCCGGGTGGCCCTCGCCCGGGCCTTCTGGCGGTTGATGCCGTAGATGTCCGACTCCGCCACCACGGCGAATTTGATCTCCGGATAGACGAAGCCCCGGTTGATGGTCGTGGGGAAGATCATCGGCCGCCCGGCCTCGAGGGCCTGGGGCAGTTCCGTCATGAAGGGGGCGGGGCTGTTCTGGGTGGTCAGCGCGCCCTCCAGGCGCTCGCCCCTCGCCGTGCCCCCCGCCAGCAGCGCCACCTTCCAGCCCTCCGCCTTCCAGCGGTCCATGTCCCGGGCCAGCGCCTTCACGTTGCCCTGGTAGGCCGGGGCGTTGCGGCACTCGAGCCTGACCAGCGCCGTGGGCCGGAAGTCCGGCTCGGTGCGCATGAACATATTGGTCAGCAGTATGGTCCTGCCCGACAGCCGGGCCAGCAGCGCGTCGTAGCTGATCATGATTTCCGCCTGGCAGGGCAGCGCCTCCTGGCGCTCCAGCGCGGCGACGTAGCGCTCCCTGAACTCCAGGAAGCGGTTTTCGCAGCGTTCCCGCAGGCGGTCGGGCTGGTCGAACACCACGACGGGGTCGTCCAGGTAGTCGGCGGGGGTGTCCTGATAGCCCAGCAGCACGGGCAGCAGCGAATCGCCGCCGTCAGGAGTGAGGCCGTTTTTCAGCGCCTCCAGCACGCCGCCGAAGTTGCGCCGCAGGGCCGAACCCAGCGTGACCCGCTGGGGCAGGGCCACCACGCCCCGCTTGCCGCCCTTCTTTTTGGGCGCTTCCCCGGCTTCGGCGTCCTCCTCGCCCTCGGCGGCCATCCTCAGGAACTCCTCGAAGGGGATCAGGTCGAACTCCTTCTCGATGGAGGCCTGCCGGTCGCGGGTCGCGCCGTCGTCGGAGGTCTCCAGCATGGCCTGGAGCGTCTCGGAGGCGCGAAGGCGCGCGTCGGCGTCCAGCGGGATCTCCTGCGCCGGGTACAGGCGCACGGAGGGGCGGCGGGAGATGGGGCGCTGGGTCATCACATCGAAGGAGCGTATGGAATCCACCTCGTCGTCGAAGAACTCCACCCTCAGGGGGTTGGGGCTGCCCACGGGGTACACGTCCAGTATGCCGCCGCGCAGGGCGCACTGGCCCCGGGCCTCCACCAGCTGCACCCGCTCGTACCCGGCCAGGGTCAGCTTTTCCATCAGCCCGGCGGGCTCGATCCGGGCTCCTTCGGCGATGTCGATGATGCGGCCGTCGAAATCCCCCGCCGGGGCCAGCCGGAACAGCATGGCGTCCGCCGAGGTTACCAGCGCCTTCACCCGGCCGCTGAGGCAGTCGCCCAGGGCCTCGATGCGGCGCATGGACAGCTCGCGGCTGGAGGCGGCGGTCTTGAGGAAGGTGATGTCCCTGGCGGGCAGCAGCTTCGCCCCGCCGGAGAGCAGCACGTTCAAATCCTCGGCCATGCGGGCGGCGGCCACGTCGTTGGGCTCGATCACCAGCAGCGGCCGGTCCAGCTTCAGCGCCGCCGCGGCCAGGACGTGGGCCCGCTGGGAATCGTCCGGACCGTATGCGGAACAGACCCCCGGCTTTTCCAGCGCGCGGGTCAACTCGCCAAAGGCGGCAAGCCCCTCCATCGGCTCAAACAGACAGTTCAGCTTCCAGTTTGTGTCCTGCATAGTTCTCCTGACTTTTTCCCAAAACCAGTCACGAATAAGATCCTTCGACTCCGCTTCGCTCCGCTCAGGATGACATGAGAACCCGTCCTGTCATTCTGTGCGGCATTCTCCACATCATCCCGGGATGGCGGCGCCGGCGCCGCCACTATATGCCGGTACCGTAAATGGAACCATCGCCTCTGTAGCGCAGGCCCCTGGGCCGCCACAGCCCATCACCCGTTCAGCTTCCCCACCAGCTGCCGGGCAGCGTCCACGCCGTTTCCGATCAGCTCGGCCACCACGTCCGCAGCGCCCATGTAGGCGTCGAACATGGTCTGGCGCAATTCCTTCGTCTGGTACCCGGCCAGCACCCAGTCCTTCATGTCCCAGCCCTCCGGGGGGCGGCCGATGCCCACCCGCACCCGGGGGAAGTCGTCCCAGCCCAGCAGGTAGATGATGTTGCGCATGCCGTTGTGGGTACCCGCCGAGCCCTTGGGCCGGAAGCGCAGCTTGCCCTCGGGCAGGTCCACGTCGTCGTAGCAGACGATCAGCTGGTCGTGCTCGGGCTTGTACCAGTTCACCAGCTGCACCACGCTCTCGCCGGACAGGTTCATGAAGGTCTGGGGCTGGCACAGGGCCACCCGCTGGCCGCGGATCGTGCCCTCGCCCACCACCGCCTTGCAGCGCAGCCGCTGCATGGGAATGTCGTACTTCTGCGACAGCACCTCGGTCACGTCGAAGCCCACATTGTGGCGGGTGTGCTGGTACTTCCTGCCCGGGTTGCCCAGGCCCACGATCACATACATCCGAAAACCTCCAGGTTGAACGCTATTTAATCAGTTTATTGTACCAAGATCGACCGCCGATTGTCAAGGGCAAGTTTGCGCGAATGCATACAGCGAAAGATCCTTCGACTCCGCTTTGCTCCGCTCAGGATGACAAGCGCGCCGGTGTCATCCTGGGCGAAGGAAAGTGGAACCGAAGGATCTCCTGTTATATGATCGCGTACGCAAACCCCTGTGTCTTACGCTCCCCCTGATTTATGGTTGGTCTCCATGGGATCGACGACCTTGCAGCCCTCGATGCCGACCTGCGTATCGTCGTTGATCAGCGCGTGGGCCACCCAGACCAGCTCACGCTGCAGTCTGTAGCCCAGCAATTCCCGATCCCTCTCGAGGCATTCAAAGCACACGCGGGCATGGATGCCCTGTATCTTGCCGGATACGGGATTCCTCGCGGGCAAATCGATCACGCCGAGGTATTGGGGTTTTCCGATGATCTCCGGGTGCTTCCCGGACAGCGTCTCCAGCGCTTCCCGGATGATCTGCTCCCCCCGGACCAGGCCGATGTCGTGGCTGATGCCGATGTCAAGATAGATGCTGGACGGCTTCCGGCTCTGGTTTACCAGCTCGCCGATCTGGCTGTTGCTGATGATCTTGATGTTATGGTTGTCGTCGTCCATCAGCTTTGTGGTGCGCATGGTGATATCCGTCACGACGCCGCGGAAACCGTCAATGACGACCACATCGCCCACCATGATGTCGCCCTCGAAGATGATGAATATGCCCGCCAGCACGTTGGAGATTATGCTGTTCGCGCCGAGGGTGAACATCAGGGCAACGACGCCCGCGCCGCCGATGAGCGTCGCCGTATTCACGCCGAACATGGACATGGCGTAGAGGATCAGGAAGATGGCGCTGACATAATGGCTGCCGCTGTCAATCAGGTGGCAGATCGTCCTGCCCCTCGGCTGCAGGTATTTCGATGCGACCTTCAGTAACTTGCTCAACACCACGTGAAGGGTGAAGACAACGCTGATGGCCATCAGGCAGGTCGTCACGGTCACGACGTTGATGCCCCGCACCCACACGCCGCGCACCAGGTTGTGGGTCAGGCTGGAGGTGTCGCCATTGGTGATCAGGTACAGCACCACCGACAACGCAAACAAGGACAGCATGAAGTTCTGCAGGAACCCCTTCAGCGGCGGGTTGAGAGGATCCCGTTCCCCATCCGGGATACCGGCCTCCCACATCGCCACCTCCAGGTCGTACAGGCCGGGGATCATCAACGCATAGAATATGCACAGCAGCGCCAGCAGGCCCAGTGCCAGCAACGCGACGCCCTCAAGGAACACGATGGCGGAAACGCCCCGGGTAGCCACCAGTATCAGGTTGTTGTCCTGTGCAAATATGGAAGCATACATCTGGTGGCCGTCCAGCGTCAGCACGCCCTCATAGCCATCGTACAGCACGTTGGCGGGGATGCCCCGCTCGGAGGCGCTGCCACCGATCCAGGTTGGCACGGAGGCCGCCGTAATGGTTTCCTTGTCGGCCTTGTCCACCGCGACGACACGCAGCGTATCCAGGACAAACAGGTCGCTGACCACCTCCTCGACCCGCGTATCGGACAGCATCCCGTCCAGCTTCGCCTGATCGGCGCAGAGCTTGACAAATCCAACCGTTCGCCCGTTCCCATCCAGCATCGCCGCGCTATAGATGCGGTCGTGCCGTTCGGCCTCCCTGCCGTCCTCATGCGTGCTCTGGTGGTACAGGTCGTCGGAGGCGATCATATTGTCATCCTGATCATACACCCGCAGGCCGACGCCGTCCATCGCTTCGTCCAGCGCCTTAAGGGCGTCCATGTTCATCAGCTTCGGATCATCGGTCAGAACCTTCGCGGCTACCTCCACCCGCTGCTGGTTGATCTCGTTGAACTCGTCGGAAATGGTGTATGCCCGCACAGACTCCTGCCGCAATATGTTGCTCAGGAATTCGGCAGAGGCGGCGGTGCTATCCTGGCTCTGGTTGACGGCGGAGAGCATCTGGATATCCAGCACGGTGATCAGCAGCACGAGGCACGCCAGCAGCAGCGCCAGGCCACACCGGCGATAGGCGCTCCTGTAGCCCTGCTTCCTGGACAAACCGGGAAGATAGAGCCTCGTGCGCCACAGCGTGAAGCTCAGGAATACAAACACAGCCAGCGTCAGCACAACCATGCTCCAGGTGCGCTTGCGCCCGTAGCGGATCAGCTCGTCGGGCTCCGCGGCGGAAATGACGATGTCGTCGATATTCGCGTAGCCCGCGCAGCGCAGTATGTAACGGCTCTCGGGCAGGGTGTCCGTCCCGATACTCCGGGCGTCCTGGAAGCTGATTCCGCTGGCCGAGCTGCGCGCCGCGGCCCTCAGCGCGTCTGTGTTCAGGGCGCCGGAGTCGATCATGCCCAGGGCCATCTCATGCACAGCCTCCGAGGCATCGTCCTGGGGATAGATGGACAACTCCCCATCCCTCAGCAGCAGCATATAACCCGGCATGCCCGTCTCCATCTGGCTCAGGAAGGAGTAATGCTCCAACTGACGCAGCTCCCGGAATTCTTCGCTCTTCTCGATTTCCAGGGCGATACACAGCCGTCCGGCAGCGGCGCGAAGGCGGCGTCAAGGTCCCGGCCCTCGATCTCCCGGGTCACGGATTCCTCTTCATCGGCGGCAACCACGCGAACCCGGGCCACGCCCAGCGTCTGCGCGATCGTGTCCAGCTTCTGCGCTTCCGGCGCGTCGCTCCACGCATACAGCACGGCGGCCTGTTCGGCGGTCTTCCGATAGTTCGAGGTCAGCCACAGCACCTGCATTTCATCGGTTTCCCGCGCGTGGTTTTCCAGCATGCGCGGATAATCGTCCAGCCGACGGTCGATGAAATCCATGCGCGCCGTGTAATTCATCCACCCCCTGCGAAAGATGATGAAGAGAATGGCCAGGGCAGAGATGATAAAGCCCTGAATGAGTATGCGGGCGATGATGGCTTTTCTGCTGAGCGTATGATCGTTTTTCGGTTTTTGAACCATGGACGATTCCTCCAATGCCGGTGGAGAAGGCTCTTTCCGTCAGGTAAACAAACAAGGCAGCCCGCTTACCAAACAAATCGGTGCGTGCTGCCCTGATCCTTTCATTTTATCAATCATCAAGATCGGCATCGAAATCGAGGATGACACCCGATGACGCGTCGATGTCAAATTCGTATTCCATGCCATTGACCACGAACTCGATCTCATAGACCTTCCGGCCGTCATCAGTGTCCTGATGGGCCTTGGTCATCTTGACTTCCGATTCCTTCATGCCGACCTTGGCCAGCGCAATCTGCTTGGCCACATCCAGAGAAATGCTGCCGCTGGATTCGACCAGGCCATGCTCCTCGGTCCCGAAGTCCGTGACCTCGCCGGTGGCGATATCCACGTCCATCTCATATTCGGTGGTGCCGACGTAGAATTCAATCTCAAAAACCGCGCGGCCGTCCTCATGGTCGGCATGGGCCTTGGTAAAGATGGCATCCTCCGCTTTGACGCCCGCTTTGTCAAGGGCAATCTGCTTCGCCTGATCGATGCTTACCTCGGCCAGCGCGCACGCGCCAATCAGCATGACAAAGGTCAGTACCAACGCTACTATACGCTTCATGTGCTTTGTCTCCTCTCGCATTTTCCGTCGGATTGGCCATCCAACGCTTAATGATATTATAACACCCATACAATTCATTGGCAAGAGGTAGGGAATTGCGAAGGGCAAACATAGGGAATTGCGGAAGGCAAACAGCCAAGCGGCCGCAATTCCGTCAAATTTCCCCTTGCCAAGCGCGGCAAAACGCGCTATAATATGTTAAAGGCTTGTTTTTATTTTAACCAGCTATCAATAATCAGAGAAAGAGGTGTCCCCATGATTCGCATCGGTATGCTGACCTCCGGCGGCGATTGCCAGGCCCTGAACGCGGCCATGCGCGGCGTCGCGAAAACCCTGTACAACTCCGGCGAGGACATAGAGCTCTACGGCTTCCTGAACGGCTACCAGGGCCTGATCAACGGCCGCTTCCGCCTGCTGACCTATGACGATTTCTCCGGCATCCTCACCAAGGGCGGCACCTTCCTGGGCTCCAGCCGCACCCCCTTCAAGACGATCCAGGTCATCGAGGAAGACGGCATCGACAAGGTGGCCGCCATGAAGCAGACCTATTACAAGCTCCAGCTGGACGTGCTGGTGATCCTTGGCGGCAACGGCACCCACAAGACGGCGAACCTGCTCAGCGAGGAGGGCCTGAACGTAGTCACCCTGCCCAAGACCATCGACAACGACCTGTGGGGCACCGACATGACCTTCGGCTTCCAGAGCGCAGTGAACATCGCCACCGACTGCATCGACATGATCCACACCACCGCCGCCTCCCACGGCCGCATCTTCATCGTGGAGATCATGGGCCACAAGGTGGGCTGGCTGCCGCTGAACGCGGGCATGGCCGGCGGCGCGGACATCATACTGA
>JAZSAA010000482.1:0-2230 GCA_045601625.1 Clostridia bacterium
AGCGCCATGCCGGGAAAGTTCTTCGCCCTCAGCATGGGCGGCATGGCCTGGATCTGGCCGCCGTAGAGCATGGCCATCAGCGTGGTCTCGATCACGTCGTCGTAGTGGTGCCCCAGGGCGATCTTGTTGCAGCCCAGCGCCTGGGCCCTGCCGTACAGGCAGCCCCGGCGCATCCGCGCGCACAGGAAGCAGGGATGCTCGTCCTGGGCGTTGGCCACCTCGAAAACGTCGCTCTCGAACAGCGTGTAGGGAATCTCCAGCCGCCGGGCGTTCGCCTCCAACTGCCGGCGGTTCTCCGGGCTGTAGCCGGGGTCCATGATCAGGTAGACGGCCTCGAAGGGCGTCTCGCTGTGGCGCTGGAGCATCCGCATCAGCACGGCCAGCAGCATGGAATCCTTCCCGCCGGAGACGCACACGGCGATCCTGTCCCCCGGCGACAGCAGCCGGTAATCCCGTATCGCCCGCATGAAGGGGCGCCATATGGGCTTGCGCAGGTCGGTCAACAGGCGCTGTTCCATGCGCTGGAACGGGCTGAGCTGGCGGGTCATGGCCGCGCCTCCTTTGCCTTTTTGCCGCCATTGTACCATAAAAACAGGCGCGCTGGACGGCGCGACGGCGAATTTTCCGGGGAAATATGTTAAATGTTCCGCAAAAATAAGAAGAATTGATGACAAAACTGGATTTATTTAGCAAATAAGCTTTCTCCTCCCGCAATTTTGTAATACAATATAATAAAGGATTATTAATCTATGCAAGGGAGCTAATAATATGAAACAAGTCAGAAAAATGCTGGTTGCCCTGCTGATTCTGCTGATCACATTGCCCTGCGTCGCAACGGCCTTCGCCAGCTCCAGCTTTACCGGGTATATCAACAAGGATACCTACGTCTACAAGAAGGCCTCCAAGTCCTCCACGAAGGTGAAGATTTACGTCAACACCAAGGTGAAGGTCCTCGGCAAGAGCGGCAAGTTCTATAAGGTCCAGAACACCAAGAACAAGAAGAAGGGCTACGTCCTGAAGACCGACGTTTCCAAGAAGAAGGTCACCGTGACTGCGCCCACGGACGAGGATACCGACGACACCGATACCAGCGTCGATACCGATACCGACACCGAGACTGAAACCGAGACCGGCACGAGCACCGGCTCCGTCTCGTGGAAGTCCAAGGTGGTGAAGCTGGACTGGTTCAAGACCGGCAAGAACGTCCTGAAGAAGGGCTCCTACGGCTATCTCTATGACATCACCACCGGCATCAAGCTGCGCATCAAGCGCATGGGTGGCACCAACCACGCCGACGTGGAGCCGGCCACCAAGTCCGACACCGCCAAGCTGAAGAAGATCGCGGGGGGCAAGTTCTCGTGGGTGTGCCACCCGGTGATCCTCCAGGCCAACGGCAAGTATGTGGCCTGTTCCATCAACACGATGCCCCACGGCAGCCAGACCATCAAGACCAACGGCTATGACGGCCAGTTCTGCCTGCACATGGTGGGCAGCCTGACCCATGGCACCACGAAGGTCAACCCCGACCACCAGGCCTGCATCAAAAAGGCGTACAAGTGGGCGCACAGCTGATCGCCCCGCAAACGACAATTCGCCCCCATCGGGTTCGGTCCGATGGGGGCGAATGCTTTTCGGCCTGTTACTGTCCCGCCTTGGCGTCCGCGGCGTTCTCGGCCGGGGTGTCCACGGCATCGTCCACGGCGTCCCCGGCGGCGTCGGCAGCGTCCCTGGCCGCGTCGCCGACATCCTTGGCGGCGTCGGCCGGGCCGGGCTGCTGGGTGGGCGCGGGCTCGGCGGTGGTCTGGGCCGGGGCCTCGGTGGGCGTAGTGGTGGTTGTGGTCGTCCTGCCCTCGCAGGCCGCCAGCGCGAGGGCCAGCAGCGCAAGCGCAGCCATCAGCAAAAGTACCTTTTTCATGGGCTCGTCCTCCTGAATGATTGGTTTACAGGAAATAGGATATTCAGGAGGCGGGGGAAAAATACCAGGAAATTCTGATTTGTCGGGCTGACGGAACCCCTCCGCCGCTACGCGGCCCCTCCCCTTTCAGGGGATGCTTTTGGCTAACTTACCGGGGGTATCGGGGGAGGCGACAAACCCAAAGGGTTTGTCGGTCCGGCCTATGGGCCGGACTTCCCCGGTTCAAATCAAAGATTTGAAGCGGGGAACCGGCGGAGCGCCCCGATCTTTAAATCGTACGCGGCGGCGTGTACGCCGCGGGCGGGGCCTTTTTTG
>JAZSAA010000483.1:0-13752 GCA_045601625.1 Clostridia bacterium
CCCTTCGCCCACGACAGCGACGGCGCGATGATGGACCTGGTGGGCGGCAGCGGGACGATGCCCCAGACTATGGTGCTGAACCGGAGGGGCGAGGTCGTCTACAACAAGTCGGGCTCGGTGACGCCCGAGCTGCTGGAGGCCCTCTACAAGGAGGCTGACGAGAGCGCCCCCGCGGTGGCGGGGGGCGGCTCCGCCGTGACGGCGCAGGCCGCCGGGACCGGGGAGCCCGCCGAATCCGAGGCTCCCGCCGCCGAAAGCTACGCCAGCGACGCGCCGGTGGGCTTCGAGGTGGGCCAGCAGCTGGAGGACTTCACGCTGGACTGCTACGACGGAAGCAGCTTCCATCTGGCGGATCAGCGGGGGAAGGTCACGTTCATCAATTTCTGGGCGACCTATTGCACGCCGTGCGTGCAGGAGCTGCCCCACTTCGATGCGTTCTCCCGTGAACATGAGGGCGACGTCGCCGTAATCGCCATCCATTGCAGACTGGCCACGAAGGACCCGGTGCAGTTCCTGTCCGACAAGGGGTATGTGATCCCCTTCGCCCACGACAGCGACGGCGCGATGATGGACCTGGTGGGCGGCAGCGGGACGATGCCCCAGACGGTGGTGCTGAACCGGAGGGGCGAGGTCGTCTACAACAAGTCGGACTCGGTGACGCCCGAGCTGCTGGAGGCCCTCTACAACGAGGCCAATCAATAGCGGGAAGCATCCGCTTCGCGGATGAATCCAAATATTCCACTCATTTTCAAGGAGGCTATACTCATGAAGAGATTACTTGCGACCCTGCTGGCGGCGATGCTGCTGCTGGCCTGCATCCCGGCGATGGCCGAGGCGGATGCGCCCGAGCTCTATCCGGAGCTCGGCATGGCCTTTGACATCGACGCCATCATTGGCAAGACCGCCAATTACATTTCGTTCGAGGCTTCGGGCGTCGATTGTCACGACCCCTATGTCGCCACCGCCAGGGTGCTCTACTTCGGAATGCCCCTGGACGATATCCTGGCCCTGCGGGACAGCGCGACCACCGAAGAGGAGTATGCGGAGGTCATGGGGCGGATCTACACCCTGTGCAGCGATATCGGCTACATCATGGTGACCGACGCGGCGGATGTGAATACCGCCCTGCATGCCATCGGCTTCGACGGCTCCGATGATTTGAAGGTGGAGGAGATCACCGCCCAGGATAACTGGCATTACTACTACATCACCCATTCCGAGGACAGCTTCCTGTCCCTCTACGACGATCCCAAGGCCGTCGGCCTGAATATGACGCCGGAGGAGGGCAAGGCCGCGAAGGAGAAGATCATGGCGGAGCTGGACCAGATCAATGCAGAGCTGAAGGAAATGATCAGGACCTGCGACCTCACCACGCCCGAGGACCCCGACGGCGACGTGATCGGCCAGACCATCCAGTTTGAGACCACCGACCTGGACGGCAATCCGGTCAAGAGCGAGGATCTGTTCAAGGACAACAAGGTCACCATGGTCAACCTCTGGGGAACCTGGTGTCCCGCCTGCGTGGGCGAGCTGGGCGAGCTGGCCGAGATTCACACCCGCCTGCAGGAGAAGGGCTGCGGCATCGTCGGCCTGGAGTATGAGCGCGGCTCCGCCCTTGAGGATTACAAGGAGAGCGCTGTGGCCCTCCTGGCGGAGAACAAAGTCGCCTATCCCAACGCGCTGCTGCCCGGAGACAATCCCGTCCTGGAACTGGTCAACGGCTTTCCCACCAGCTTCTTTGTGGACAGCGAGGGCAAGATCCTGACCTATGCCATCTGCGGATGCTTTGTGAACCAGTACGAGCCCACCGTCGACAAGCTGCTGGCGGGCGAGGCTGTGGAAGCGCTCCCCGACAACGGCGCGGCGGCGAACGACGAGGGCAAGTACAATGTCTACGTCTATGACCGGGAGGGCAAGCCGCTGGAGGGTGTGGTCATCCAGTTCTGCGACGATACGACCTGCAGCTTCCAGAGCACCGACGCCAACGGCCTGGCCACGTTCCAGGTGAAGGAGCCGAAGGTCTACGACGTACACGTGCTCCAGGCGCCCGAAGGCTTCCGCCAGGACGAGCAGGCCTACAAGACCCTGGAGGATTTCTCCGACGTGAGCATCTTCCTCGATCGCGCCGAATAAGCGTTTTTGCAGAGGCCACAAAACCCCGGGTATCCTGCCGGATCGGCAGGATACCCGGGGTTTTCCAATAATCGCGGGAGTCGCCATGACAGCCATTGACGTTAATAGTGTGTTAAAACAAAGATTATTCCACTGCCACAATCAATTTGCAGGATGATGACTCGTCCCAAATATGGTATAATGTGTATATTCCCGGCGGCACGGATCTGCATCCGGTTGTGTGAATCGGGCCCGAAAGGCGCTGATCGCCGCCGCAATAACAGTAAATGGAGTGACCGCAATGAAAAAGACAGTGCTTGTGCTGCTGACCCTGCTGCTGTGCATGGCCGTATGCGCGATGGCCGAGCCGGAGACGCCGGTCTATGACGGCAACCTCATCATCGAGGACGGCATGCCCCAGCCGATGCTGAACTTTGTCGAGTATTCCAACTATGAAGCCAACGTGGAGGGCGGCGACGTGCTGCGCTTCTGCGTCTATGTGGAGACGGACAACGACACCGACAACGACGGCAAGGCCGACCTGGTGAAGGTGCTGGTGCAGCTGCCTCGCTCGGCAGCGGAGGGCGTGTACAAGGCGGCGGCGATCTACGATCCTACCCCCTACAACGCGGGCACCTATGACACAGACCCCAGCCACAGGTCCTACACCTCCCTGTACGTGGAGGAGCCCTTCAACTACGAAGACCTGTATCGGGAATGCGAAAAGCGCACCCCCGAGGGGTGGGTGACCACGCTGGAGGCGGCGCAGATCGCCGACCCCAACGAGTGGATCTATACCGTTCCCATCTCCCGGCAGCCGGGCTACGGCTACGCCGGGGATTACGATTACTTCCTGGTGCGCGGCTATGCCATCATCGAAGCCGCGGGCATCGGCACCTACGGTTCCGAGGGCTTCGAGCTGTGCGGCACCCACCTTGAGCGGGACAGCCACAGGGCCGTGGTGGAGTGGCTGACCGGCGACCGCGTGGCCTACATCGACAAGACCAGCAACATCGCCGTCAGCGCGGACTGGTGCAACGGCAAGGTGGCCATGACCGGCACTTCCTACGGCGGCACGCTGCCCTTCGAGGTGGCCACCACCGGCGTCAAGGGCCTGGAGACCATCATCCCCATCGCCGGCATCGCCAGCTGGTACGACTATACCAACAGCCAGGGCGTGCCCACCCTACTGGAGGTCAACTACGTCGACAGCCTGGCCGCCAACAACTGCGGCGGAACCTTCCTGGACAGGGACTGGACCGTGAAAAACCGGGAATACGGCTCCTGGCTGTGGCAGATCTCCGAGGACCAGTTCGCTGCCAACGGCGATTACACCTCCGTCTGGGAGGAATCGGACTACGCCAAGGACTGGGCGGGCATAAAGTGCTCCGCGCTGGTGCTGCAGGGCACGAACGACTTCAACGTCAGCGCCGTCCATGCCGACAAGATGGTGCAGGCCTTCACCAAGGCGGGGCAGAACGTGAAGCTGGTGCTCCACCAGAACGGCCACGCCAGCCTGGATTATTGCATCGTCAACGGCGAGCACTGGCTGGAGACCATGAACCGCTGGCTGGCTCACTACCTCTATGGCATCGACAACGGTGCGGAGAATATGCCCGCGGTGCTGGTCCAGTCCAACCTGGATGGCAGCTGGAAGGCCTATGACAGCTGGCGGGACTTCGATTATATCGAAGCGCCGGTGAGCTTCGACACGCCCTACAGCCAGGTCACCTCGGACAAGCTGAACGATATCGCTTCAAAGTACCTCATCGACGAGAATCCCGATCTCAACGGCATGGAGCACCGGGACGAGTATTACATGACCCTGGACGAGGATCACGCCGCGGTCTATCCCATCGAGCTGCCCGAGAACACCACCGTCTATGGCGTCCCCGAGATCCACGTGCGCCTGTCCAACGAGAACTACGACTATAACGGCCTGATGATCAGCGCTGTGCTGATCGACCAGGCCGACGACGGCAAGCCCTTCCCGGCGTATATGGTCAAGAACCGCCTGACCAATACCCTGCCCGTGAGGAAGATCGACAGTATTGAGCAGGGCGGCGGCCTGGGCGAAATGCCCATCCTGGAGTATGTACAGGACTACACCGCCGGCAAGGCCATCTCCTACGGCTACACGGACCTGGCTGATCCCGGCAAGGGCTATGAGATCAGCGAGTACACCGGCCCGACGGAGAGGGTGCCCGGGGAGTTCTACGACTACACCTTCTACATGATCCCCACCTGCTACACCGTTCGCCCCGGCCATCACCTGGTTCTCTATCTCACCACCTGGGACCCCTACCAGGCCTACTTGGACAGCGACTTCATCTCCTACGACCTGAAAAAGGACGCCCTGGCCGACAACATCAGCTATGAATTCACGGTGGACAATCAGGCCATTCGGGCGATGATCCCCGTGAAGAAGTAAACCGTCGCCAGGCAGAAGAGAAGGAGAGAAGACGGCATGGAAAGACACAGGCATTCGACGCGCACCAGAATACTGGTGCCCCTGTTCGCCGGGTTTCTGATCATGGCCATCGCGTTCATCGCCATCAGTTATATCGAATTCAGGAACTACACGATCGACGACTGCGTCAATTACGCCTACGGCCTGAACAGCCTGATCGCGGACGACCTGGACCTGGACCACGTCAACGACTATATCGAACAGGGTCGCGCGCATCCGGACTACGAGGCCATCGAGCGGCACCTGTACAAGCTGCGCGACGCCTACCCGGACATCGTCTTCCTGTACGTGTATCAGATTCGGGAGGACGGCTGCCACGTGGTGTTCGACCTGGACGCGGAGGGCGTGCCCGCCTCCCAGCCGGGGGAGGTCGTCCCCTTTGACGAAGCGTTCAGGAAGGACATCCCCGACCTGCTGGCCGGAAAGCCCGTCGATCCCATCATCTCCAGGGATACCTACGGCTTTCTGCTGACGATCTACACGCCGCTTTACGATTCCAATGGCCAATGCCAGTGCTATGCGGCGGTGGATTATTCCATGGACCTGTTGACAAATTACGTCAGGTCGATCATATTGCAGATCATGCTCTTCTTCCTGATCGTGGTCGTCATCATCGTCGTCGTCAGCGTCCTTGCGACGGACAGGGGCATTATCAAACCCATGCGGCGCCTGGAAAACCGGGCCTACCGGGACACGCTGACCGGGCTGCAGAACAGGACCGCCTATTATGAATACAACCAGGTCCTGGACAAGCGCATCAAGGAGGGCACGGCGGACTTTTCGATCCTGATGATCGACGTCAACTTCCTCAAGCGCATGAACGATACCTACGGCCACGAGAAGGGCAACGAATACCTGAAAAACGCCTCCAACCTGATCGGCTTCGTCTTTGGCGGGGAATCGACCTATCGAACCGGCGGCGACGAGTTCGTGGTGGTCCTGGAGAACGAAAACCAGCGGAAGGCGGAAAAGATGATCAGGCAGTTCAAGGGGTCGGTATCGGAACTGCAATCCGTCCCGGACCTGGAGCCCTGGCAGCGGGTCTCCGCGGCAGTCGGCATCGCCGCCTACGACAAGGGCGTGGATACCTGCACGGAGGACGTGCTGAAGCGCGCCGACGCCGAAATGTACCGGGACAAGGTGGCCATGAAGGCCGAACGGCGGGACTGAGCCCCGGCCGTTCAGGAGAACATGGTCGTCTGGCCGTCGATCCAGGATTCCTGGGGCACGTCGTGGACCCTGTCCCCGTCCATGGCGTGGCCGATCAGGAAGGGGGATTGCGGGTCGTGCAGGCGGCTGCGGGCCATTACGGCCCCGGGCTCGGCGTTCGCATAGCAGTAACGGCACAGGTGCCGGCAGGTGTTGTAGGCGCCGATATCACAGGAGAGGTAGCACGCGCACTCTGCGCGTGCGCCTTTTCGTTTTGGGGCGTTCAGCCTCCGGCCGATGGCGGCCTCGTAGTCGCTGATGCGCATGCAGCCGCCGCAGTCCGCGCCAAAGGCCGCCAGCGCGTCGCCCTCGGCGCAGGGCCGGACCGTCATGCCGTGGGCGGCGGCGATATCTATGATTGCCCTGCCAAGCTCGAGCCGCTGCGCCATGGGCACCTCCCGCGCCTCGGGGAAGTTGCGCCGGACCTTGGGGTAGAGGTCGATGAAACTGATCACGACGGTGCGGGTGCAGCCGTCCAGCGCGCGGGCCATCTTCTCGAAGGCGCGCAGGTGGTAGTCCACGGTATACCGCTGCGTTATGAGGATCGGGTCGTAGCGCCAGCCGATGGCGCGCGGGCCGACCTGTTCCGAGAGCCACCTGAAATCGTCCAGCAGGCGGTGCTTGTCCGGCACGTTGGGCTCGATGTCGCGCCCGTAGGGCGTGATCGTGACGAACCAGTACTGGCCGTAATCCCGCAGCAGCTCCATATACCGGAACATCGGCGCGGGGTTCTTCGTGCAGAAGCCGATCGCGTCCACCACCGACGGATCGAGGCGATACCGGCTGACCTGCTGTGGGTCGTAGGGGTTGCGCACGCAGACAAAGCCCGCCCTGAGCCGGTTTGCGAGCCATTCGGAATAAAACGCCGGGATGTCCGTGCGCTGTCCCGCGTTGATGATCATTGTCTGCCTCCGTCGTCTGTCGTCTCTGTCGAACGGGCCGGGCCACGTCCCCGGATTCCCGGTATTTGTCAAAGTGATTGTTTCGACGCCCACCGGGCTAATCCTGCATGCCGCAATACGATTCCGTCCAGGGAACGGAAAAGGTCCTTCGCTGTGGGCAGGCAGGCATACCGATGCCATCCTGTGCGCGATAACGATGTTTGTTAAATCTCATGGACTGTGCCATAACCATTGACAAACCGCTGAGAATTGAATATAATAACAAATGAACGGATGTTCAAATGAATGAAGGTGATTCGTGTGACGGAATTGGCAGCGACCCGGGGCAGCGACCTGATTGGCGAGGACCTGCGCAGCCGCGTGCTGAACGAAATGCCCGACGAGGAGCGCCTGTACGACCTCGCGGAGCTTTTCAAGGTGTTCGGCGATACCACGCGCATACGCATACTGTACGTGCTGTTTGAAGCGGAGATGTGCGTGTGCGACATTGCGGACATCCTGAACATGACCCAGTCGGCGATCTCCCACCAGCTGCGGGTGCTGAAGCAGGCCCGCCTGGTGCGCAACCGCCGGGTGGGCAAGCAGATCTACTATTCCCTGGCGGACGACCATGTGAGGACGATCATCGGGCAGGGGATGGATCACATCGAGGAATGATTCTACTTTAGGAGGAAGACAGCCATGAAAAAGAGCTACAAGATCGACGTGGACTGCGCGAACTGTGCCAACCTGATGGAGGACGCCGCCAAGAAGACTCCCGGCGTCAAGGACTGCACCGTGAGTTTCATGACCCTGAAGATGAAGGTGGAGTTTGAAGAAGGCGCGGATGTGGATGACGTGATGAAGAACGTTCGCAGCAACTGCAAGAAGGTCGAGGCCGACTGCGAGATCTTCCTGTGATCGAACGAAAAGGGCGGGTTGCGTGCGTATCGCTTCCCGCCTGTTTTTATAAGCCCCAAACATGCGAAAGAAAGGGTGCGCAGGCGTGAACAGTAAGCAAAAAAAGCTGTTGATTCGCATTATCATCGCCACGGTATTCTTCATCCCCCTGTACCTGATCTCCGAGGGTATCGTCCGCGTGGACATGCCCCGGTGGGCGCTGTTCCTGCTGTTTCTGATTCCCTACCTGACCGTGGGCTGGGACATCCTGCGCAAGGCGGCGCTGGGCGTCAAAAACGGCAAGATGTTCGACGAGTGCTTCCTGATGACGGTGGCCACCGTCGGCGCCATCGCGCTGGGCGAATACGGCGAGGGCGTGGCGGTCATGCTGCTGTACCAGGTGGGCGAGCTGTTCCAGAGCTACGCCGTCGGCAAGAGCCGCCGCAACATCTCCGAACTGATGGACATCCGACCGGACTACGCCAATATCGAACGGGACGACGGCACGCTGGAGCGGGTCGACCCGGACGAGGTGGAGGTGGACTCCGTCATCGTCGTGCAGCCCGGTGAAAAGGTGCCGATCGACGGCGTGGTCGTCGAGGGTACCTCCGCACTGAACACCGCCGCCCTTACCGGCGAGAGCAAGCCCAGGGAGGTGGCTGTGGACGACACCGTGCTCTCCGGCTCCATCAACATGTCCGGCGTGCTGAAGATCCGCACCACCGCCGAGTTCGACGAGTCTACCGCGTCGAAGATACTGGACCTGGTGGAAAACGCCGCGTCCCGCAAGTCGAAATCCGAGAACTTCATTTCGAAGTTTGCGAAGGTGTACACGCCATTTGTCTGCTATGCCGCACTGGCGCTGGCGCTGCTGCCGCCGCTGTTCGCGATGGTCACGAAGATCGGCCTGTCGGGCTACGCCTCCGTCGGCGAGCTGTGGCGCGACTGGCTCCTGCGGGCCTGCACCTTCCTGGTCATCAGCTGCCCCTGCGCGGTGGTCATCTCCGTGCCGCTGAGCTTCTTCGCCGGCCTTGGCGGGGCCAGCGGCCAAGGCATACTGATCAAGGGCTCCAACTACCTGGAGACCCTGTCCGAGGTCGCCTCGGTGGCCTTCGACAAGACCGGCACCATCACCAAGGGCAACTTCGAGGTCACGGCGGTGCACCACTGCCCGCTGGGGGACGAGAAGCTGATGGAATACGCCGCGCTGGCGGAGTGCCACTCCTCCCACCCGATCAGCCTCAGCATGAAGAGGGCCTATGGGAAAAAGCTGGACCCCACCCGTGTGACCGACCTGGAGGAGACCAGCGGCTATGGCGTCGTGTGCAAGGTGGACGGAGTGGACGTGGCGGTGGGCAACGAAAAGCTGATGAACCGCCTGGGCATCCCGTTCCAGCACTGCCACCACGTGGGCACCATCATCCACATGGCAGTGGCGGGGGCGTACGCCGGGCACATCGTCATCTCCGACGCGCTGAAGGCCCACGCCCGTGAGGCCATGGATGCGCTGAGGAAGGCCGGGATCAGGCGCACCGTCATGCTGACCGGCGACGCCGAGGCGGTGGCAAAGCAGGTGGCCGCCGAGGTAGGCCTGACCGACTACCGCGCCGAGCTGCTGCCCCAGGACAAGGTGGCTTGCGTGGAGGCGCTTTTGAAGGAATGCGCGGGCGGGGAGCGGCTGGCGTTCGTGGGCGACGGCATCAACGACGCCCCGGTGCTCTCCCGGGCGGACATCGGCATCGCCATGGGCGCGCTGGGCTCCGACGCCGCCATCGAGGCCGCTGACATCGTGCTGATGGACGACGATCCGATGAAGATCGCCAAGGCCATCCGTATCTCCCGGAAGTGCCTTGGCATCGTGAAGCAGAACATCGCCTTCGCGCTCATCGTCAAGGCGATTTGCCTGGTGCTCGGCGCGCTGGGCATGGCAAACATGTGGGTGGCCATCGTCGCCGACGTGGGCGTGATGATCCTGGCGGTGATGAACGCCATACGCTGCCTGTTCGTGAAGAACCTGTAGACATTAACGGCATCGGCCATAAAGGAATGAGGGGGAAGAGGAAAAGATGAGGCATTTCAGGAGAATCGCGGCAGCATGGCTGGCAGTCCTCATGCTGTGCCTGTGTACGGCGGCGCAGATGCTCGCCCGGGCGGAGGCCGCCGGAGAACTGACGGCCTGGTCGGATCTCGATGAGATTTCCAGGCACGGGAACGTCTACCTGGTGACGGATGGCAGAATCCTGTTGCGGGATCTCGAAGCGGCGGGCATCGAGCCCGGCGACACCGTGAGGGTCGCCTTCCTCGACCAGTCGGTCGATATGCCTGTGGGCTTCAATTTCAGCGAGGCCGCTTCCGGGGCCATGCTGCTGCGCATCAAGGAGGACGGGGTGGAGCTTGCCATCAATATGGACGACTTCGCCTCGACATACCTTGCCGACAAGACCGCCAACCAGGACGGCTCGATTGAATGGCGCTACAAGGACGGCATAGAGGGCCCCGTCGCCTTCCATATAGAGCTCATCCGCAAGGGTGACGCCCGGGAGGAAGGCGACGCGACCCGGCTGACTTACACCGATGCCCGGGACGATTATCCGAATCTCAGCGACGCGGCGTTTGCGAATTTCAGGATGGTTGCCACCGCCGGCATGGGGGCGGGCGCGCTCTACAGGTCTTCATCTCCGATCGACCCGAAGTACGGTCGCAATACCTATGCGGACAAAGCGCTGAAGATGGCCGGCGTCAAAACCATCATGAATCTTGCGGACAGCCAGGTGGTTGCCGAGGGCTTCGAGGGCTATGGCGACAGCTGCTATGCCACGACGGATCATATCGCCCTTGGACTGGACATGTCCTATGACACGGACCAATTCAGGAAAGGGCTGGCCGAGGGCCTGCGCTTCTTCGCATCTCACGAGGGTCCCTCTGCCGTGCACTGTCTGGAGGGCAAAGATCGCACGGGCGTGGTGGCGGCGCTGCTGGAATGCTTCATGGGGGCGAGCCTGGATGAGGGCAGGAAGGATTACATGGAGACCTTCTATAACTACTACGGCGTCACCCCCGCGGACCCGGCCTACGACGGGATCGCGGAGAACAACATCGCCGGGGCGCTTCGCAAGCTGTTCGGAGTGGACGACCTGGACAGTGCCGACCTGTCTGAAGCGGCGGAGGAGTACTTTCGCAAAACCGGCTTGAGCGATGCTGATATTGACGCTCTGCGGGTGAACCTGGGGAAGTCGTACATCGACGGGAAGTCCAAATACGCCAATCTGGAGAACTGGGCGTATTACGGCGTCGGAGAGGACAGGGACGCGGACATCTTTGTCATCGCCCCGACCGTGGACAAGTACGACGAGTACAACATGACCCTCGACGACAACAACAGGTTCCGCCTGACGCGGGCGCTGAACATGCAGAAGGGCATCTACGAGGACAGCCTGAGGATGTTTGCCCCGTATTACGCCCAGATGTCCTTCAGTGCCTTCAGCCTGGCAAGGGAAGCTTCTGAGCCGTACCAGGATATCGCCTATGACGATGTCTCCGAGGCGTTCGCCTATTATCTGGAGCATGAAAACCGGGGCAGGCCCATCGTGCTTTTTGGCTACTCCCAGGGGGGAATCTATATCTACCGCCTGCTAAAGGATTATTTTGGCGACGAAGCGCTGTACAACCGGCTCATCGCGGCCTATGCCATCGGCTGGGGCTGCACCTTCGAGGAGGCGGAAGCGTATCCCCAGATCGTGCCCGCCGCGGGGGAGAACGACACTGGCTGCGTGATCAGCTACGACGCCGAGGCGCCGGAGGTGGAGGATAGCTTCATCTCGCCCCGGGACGAGCAGCACTTCGCCATCAACCCGCTGAACTGGAAGACAGACGCCACGCCTGCCGACAAATCCCTGAACAAGGGCTCGGTGTTCGTGACGAATAAGCTGGAAACCTCAGAGCTATCCCAGCTTTGCGGCGCGTATCTTGATACCCGGAGGGGCGTGCTGAAGGTGACGGACGTCGATCCCGCGGAATACTCCATTCGCCCGGATGTGCTGCCGGAGGGCTCGTATCACGCCTACGATCTCTACTTCTTCTGGAATAACCTCCGGGAGAATATCCGCGTCCGAGTGAATGCCGCCGCAACGAAGCGCACGGCGGAGAACGCCCGGGCGCCTGTGCCGGTTACGGTGCCGGGACGGCCTGAAGCGGAGGATTTGAGCCCGCTTCGCGCCTATTCCCTGAACGGCAGCCACGCCGTGGACGGGCGTCAGGGCATCGCCTGGGAAGATGGCGGCTACTGGGTCAGCGGAAGCACGACGCTGTCGCGGTATGACGGGGAATGGAACCTGGTGGCCGCCGCGGCCGATCCGTTTGCGGGCTTTGCCGATGAAGTCAATCACATCGGGGATATCGACGTGTACAACGGCGAGATCTATGCCGGCGTCGAATACTTTATGGACGGCGAAGCAGGGAATATCCAGATCGCGGTATACGACGCCGAAAGGCTTGATCTGACGAGGACCTATGCCTTTGAAGCGGAAAGCGGCCAGACGGAGGTCTCCGGCATCGCCGTAGACCCGGACAGCGGCTCCATATGGCTGTGCTCCTGGGCGGACGGTGAGAGCGGGCGCTATCTCTACCGGTACGACCTGGAAACGGGGGCGTACCTGGGCAAGCATCACCTGCAGCCCGTGCCGCAGTGGATCCAGGGGATCGCGTACAGGGACGGCTGGATCTATATGACGGCCGACGACGGAACGGCGGATCTTGGCGAACCGGACCACGTGTATCGCTGCCGGGTGGACGTTTCCCGCACGGCCTGGCCGGTTATGCCGGAGAGGACGCTGGACGACGTCACCCTGCAGGGCGAGGTAGAGGGCATCTCCTTCGACCGGGAGAGCGAAAGCATGCTGGTCAGCTACAACCGGGGCGCGCAGATCGTTCTGGGCATGCCAAAGGGCTTTTATCAGGGCTACGACCGGGAGATACACGAGGTTTTCGAGTATCTGCCAACAGAAAACTGACAGCCGGTCAAACGTGCGCAGAGCGGTGGCTTTTGCCCGCAGCGCCGGCGGAGACGACGCCGTTGTTTTGATATAATGCCGGCTTATCCGCGGCAAAGCGGCGGAATACTGACCATCTTTGACATTTGTTGATACAGGGTTTATAATTTAGTGGTAAACTGTGTGCATTTCAGAAGGAAGGTGCGCGAATGAACGAAGTCAAGAAACCAAGGAAACCGCTGATGTTTTATTACGCGCTGGCGCTGCTGGCGATCGTATTGTTCAACAGCTTTGTCGCGCCGCTGCTGTTCAGTCCCCGGGTGACCGAGGTGGACTACGGCGAATTCATGCGCATGACCCAGCAGAAACAGATCGACAAGGTGATGGTGGAGAACAACCAGATCATCTTCTCGGACACCGCCGGCAAGCTGTACAACACGGGTCTGATGGACGATCCCGATCTGACCCAGCGGCTGTACGAATCCGGGGCGAAGTTCTCCAGCCAGATCGTCAGGGAGATGTCGCCGATCCTGTCGCTGCTGATCTCCTGGATACTGCCCCTGGTGCTGATGATCGGCCTGGGCCAGTATTTCAGCAAGAAGCTGGTGGAGAAGGCCGGCGGCGGCGCGGGCAGCATGATGTTCGGCATGGGCAAGAGCAACGCCAAGGTGTACGTGAAGTCCACCACCGGCATCAAGTTCGACGACGTGGCCGGCGAGGACGAGGCCAAGGAAATCCTCTCGGAGATTGTGGACTTCCTGCACAACCCGAAGAAGTACGAAGAGATTGGCGCGAAGATGCCCAAGGGCGCGCTGCTGGTGGGTCCTCCCGGCACGGGCAAGACGCTGCTGGCGAAGGCCGTGGCCGGCGAGGCCGACGTGCCCTTCTTCTCCATCTCCGGCTCGGAGTTCGTGGAGATGTTCGTGGGCATGGGCGCGGCGAAGGTGCGCGACCTGTTCAAGCAGGCCAATGAGAAGGCCCCCTGCATCGTGTTCATCGACGAGGTGGACGCCATCGGCGGCAAGCGCGACGGGCGCATCGGCGGCAACGACGAGCGGGAGCAGACCCTGAACCAGCTGCTGACCGAAATGGACGGCTTCGACGGCAGCAAGGGCGTGGTGATCCTGGCCGCGACGAACCGGCCCGAGTCCCTCGACCCGGCGCTGCTGCGCCCCGGCCGCTTCGACCGGCG
>JAZSAA010000484.1:0-2753 GCA_045601625.1 Clostridia bacterium
CCTGCTGATGACGATCGGCGCGTCCCCGGCTTCCACCGGCGGCGGCATGAAAACCACCACCGTGGCAGTGGGGGCGCTTCTGATCGTCGGCGTCGTGAAGGGCGACGACGGGGGCAACGCCGCCCGCCGCCGGATCTCCGCAGATACCGTGCGAAGGGCGCTGGCGGTGGTGGCGCTGTTTCTGACGATGCTGACACTGGGCACGCTCTCCCTCTCGATCCTTGAGAACGGGCGCTTTTCCCTGGCGGACATTCTTTTCGAGTGCTCCCGCGCCATGGGCACCGTGGGCGTTTCCGCCATCGGCACACCAAACCTCCACCCCGTCAGCCGCGCTGTGCTGCTGCCGATGATGTTCCTGGGCCGCGTCGGCCCGCTGACCCTCGCCGTCGCCATCGCCCGCAGACAAAGCCGGGGGAGGGCTGTCGCCAAGTATCCGGAAGAAAGAATAATGATCGGATAGAAGGCGGATTATGGATTCTGATCGTTCCTGTTCACATTGGGACGCTTCGAGGTCCGGCGTGGTGCTGTACGATGTCCGGCAATGCGCGCTTTTTTCAAAATTTTCCCCGGGGTCTTCCCATTCTCTGTAAAATAGTGTATAATATCTTTACATCCCAACAGAATAACGGAGGTAACACCATGGCAAAGTATGTTTGCGACGCTTGCGGCTGGGAGTACGACGAGGAGCTGGGCAGCCCCGAGAACGGCATCGCCCCCGGCACCGCATTTGAGGACCTGCCCGACGACTTCGAGTGTCCCCTGTGCGGCGTGGGCAAGGACATGTTCTCCGAAGCCTGATTGGCGTAACGACGGACGCTATGTAGGGGCGCCGATTCGGCGCCCGCCCGGCAATTGCCGCTTTGGCAGTACCCGGCGGGCGGCGCATCGCCGCCCCTACATCAATATAACCATTGACCTTCCAAGGAGGGACCCTATGAATCACGAATTTGACGTTGCGGTGCTCGGGGGCGGGCCGGGCGGTTACGAATGCGCGATACGCTGCGCCCAGCTGGGGCTGAAGACGGCGCTGGTGGAGGCCCGGGAGCTGGGCGGCACCTGCCTGAACCGGGGCTGCATCCCCACCAAGGCGCTGCTGCACGGCGCGGAGATCTACGACTATGCGAAAAACGGCGGCGACTTCGGCCTGATCACCGACGGGCTGACCCTGAACTATCCCCGCCTGGCGGCCTACAAGGACGACAAGGTGAAGAAGCTGGTCGCGGGCATCGAGGCCCTGGAGAAGGCCCACGGCGTCGAGGTCGTCCGCGGCTTCGGCAAGCTGGCCGGGCCCAACGCCATGGATGTTGAAGGGCGGAGGATCACCTACGACAAGCTGATCCTGGCCATGGGCAGCGCCCCGGCGAAGCCACCGGTGCCGGGCATGGAGACGGCCCACACCAGCGACGACGTGCTCTCAGCCACCAACCTGCCCAGCGGGGCCATCATCATCGGCGGCGGCGTGATCGGCATCGAGTTCGCCACGCTGTTCGCCTCCCTGGGCAGGCAGGTGACCATTGTCGAAATGATGCCGGACATCCTGCCGGGCTGCATCCCCGAGATCACGAACAAGCTGAAGGCCCTTCTGAAGAAAAAGGGCGTGGAGTTCATACTGGGTGCGAAGGTGGTCGAGGTGGTGAAGGGCCGCGCCGTGCGCTTCGAGAAGGACGGCGCGATCGACGAGCGCAGGTCCGCCACGGTGATCGTCTGCGCGGGCCGCAGGCCGCAGACCGGCGACTGCGGGCTGGAGACCATCGGCCTGGAGACGGACCGCCGGGGCTATATCGAAGTGGACGACCACCTGCGCACCGCTGTGAAGGACGTCTACGCCATCGGCGACATCACCGGCCGGATCCAGCTGGCCCACGTGGCCTCGGCCCAGGGCATGGTGGCCGCGGCCAACTGCGCCGGGCAGGATAAAACCATGCGCTACGACCGGGTGCCCTCCTGCATCTACACGCTGCCTGAGATCGCCTGGGTGGGCCTGACCGAGGAGGCCGCGAAGGCCGCGGGCCATGAGGTCGCCGTGGGCAGCTTCAACGTGGCCGCCAACGGCCGCAGCATGGTGATGAACGAGCCCGTCGGCCTGATCCGGCTGATCACCGACAAGGCCGACGGCAGGGTGCTGGGCTGCCAGATGATGGCGGCAAGAGCCACCGACATGATCGCCGAGATCGCCGCCGTGCTGGGGCTGGGCGGCACCGTCGGGCAGCTGGCGAACGTCATCCATCCCCACCCCACGGTCTCCGAGATCATCAAGGAGGCCGCCCACGACGCCGAGGGCCTGTGCGTGAACGCCATGCCGAGGGAAAAATTCTGATTTGTCGCGGTGCGGCAAATCAGGATTTATACAACTGGAGGGCTGCATCATGTTGTTAAACGAGGGCTGCATCGCCTGCCTGTTGCGCAAGAAGCTGAACAATACCCCGGCAGGCGCTGCGCCGGAGGTCGTCGCGGAATACCGGCGGCGGGTGCGCTCGGCCATCGAGAACGGGCGCGCCTGCAGCTCGCCGGAGGTGAACGCCGAGGTCAGCGCCATCTACCGGGACATCTTCGGCCCGGAGCGGGACTATACCGAAATCAAGCGGCGTTTCAACGCGCTGATGCTGGCCCTGGAGCCGGGGATGCAGGCCGATGTGGACGCCACGCCGGATCCGCTTGAGCGGGCGGTGCAGTACGCCATGGTGGGTAATTACATTGACTTCGCCGCCCTGGGGGACGTGGACGAGGGCGAGCTGCGCCGCAGGCTGGACGCG
>JAZSAA010000485.1:0-9417 GCA_045601625.1 Clostridia bacterium
CATCCTCGCATCGGGCAGGTGGATCGCCGTCTTCTGGCGGGTGAAGAACTTTTCCAGGGCGGGATTGGTGTGGGTGATCTCGCCCTTGGCGTCGATGGCGACGATGCCCTCGGACAGGCCGTTGAGCATGTTGCGCAGACGGTTGCGTTCGACGATCAGCGTATACATGTTGCGGGAAAGCTGGTAGGACAGCTGGTTCACCGCCTTGCCCAACTCGCCCAGCTCGCCATAGGCATTCTCGTCTGCGCGGACCTCGAGGTCGCCCTCGGACATGGCCACCGCCGCGTTGCGAAGCCTGGCCACCGGTTCCATCACCGGATGCATGATCTTATCCGCCAGCAGCCACACCGCCGCCAGCGACACCACAAGCGCCGCCGCCCCTGATACGAGCGCCGGAACCAGTACTCCTGACTGCGCGGCGGAGGGCGCCTGCCCTCCCGTCCATATAAAGAAGACAGACAGACCCACGGCAACCGCGATAGCCACCGCGATTGCCGCTAAGAGTGCCGCGCGCTGAATCAGCACGCTGCTTTTTTTCATGCGTTGACCTCAAACCTGTAGCCTACGCCATAGACCGTCTTCAGCGCCCAGGGCACGTTTTCCTGGGGCAGCTTCTGGCGTATGCGCTTGATGTGCGCGTCCACGGTACGGGTATCGCCGAAGTAGTCATAGCCCCACACCCGGGAGAGGATCTGTTCCCTGGAAAACACCTGGCCCACGTTGCTGGTCAGCATGTGCAGGATCTCGACTTCCTTGGGCGTGCAGGGGATGACCTTGCCGGACACCTTCACCTGGTAGTTTTCCAGGCTGATCTCCAGCTGGGGCAGGCGGATGATACTGCTGTCCTCCTCGCTGGTCTTTTCGCTGAAGCGACGAAGCACCGCCTTGATTCGGGCCAGCACCTCGCGGGGGCTGAAAGGCTTTACGATGTAATCGTCGGCGCCCAGCTCCAGGCCCAGTATGCGATCGATTTCCTCGCCCTTCGCGGTGAGCATGATGATCGGCAGGCTGCTGGTCTGGCGGATGGTACGGCAGACGTCGATGCCCGACACGCGGGGCATCATCAGGTCCAGCACCACCATATCCGGATGCAGGCTTTCAACCATTTCCAGGGCCTGCTGGCCGTCGTAGGCGCTCTGATGTTCATATCCCTCGGAACCCAGGTAGAGGCCCAGCGACTCATGGACCACGGGGTCGTCGTCGGCGATAAGAATAAGAGGATACATTGACATTTATATCACCCCAAATATCACTTTTGTACTTTTATTATATACATTCCTTCAACTTAGTGCAACCGAATATGGAAGAAGCCCAATTTTTATCACATTTCCGACCGCTTCAGGTGTTTTTGGACACAATCGCCGCGTTTCTTCACTATTTTCGGCGGGTTCGGAGTGAACCCGCCGTCGTTCAGGGCGCCGTCATGTTAAGAAGCTCTTCTGCCGGTCGATGGTCTCGTTCTGCTGCACCACGAATCGGCTGGCCAGGTCGCGGGCGCCCGCGTCGGCGCCGTCGTAGCTGTTCAGGGCCTTGGTCATCTCGATCACGCCCATGGTGGCCCCCTGGATCACTATCTCGGCGATGTGGGCGTCCGATCGGTCCGCCAGGGTTTCCATCTCAAGCCCTGCCCACATGCCCGCCTTGGCCAGCGGGCCCACGGGCTCAGCCCGGCCCCCGGCGTTCACCAGGGCCTGCTCGCTCTCCCGGCGGGTGACGGCGTAGTCCTCCTTCTCCCGGATCAGCTCGTCGCGCATGGAGCCCGCCTCCGTCTTCTGCATCAGGTGCTCCACCGCGTCCTGCCCCGTGCGCGCATTGCGCACCACGTCCTGCAACAGCTGCACTGTCTCGTTCATACAAAAAACCTCCCTCGCACATGTTTGCGGATAGTGTGCGAGGAAGGCATCGATCATATAAATGAAAATTATGGGAGTAATCAGTTGAGAATGGAGAACTGAGAATAAAATCTGTAACGATTTGATATTTCAGACTCAATTCTCATTTTTTACCTTGCCGTTGAGCCGAGGTAGGCGTCGCGCACCCGCTGGTCGGCCAGCAGCGCCTCGCCGGTGCCCTGCATGGTGATGCGCCCGGTCTCCAGCACGTAGGCCTGGTCGGCACAGCGCAGGGCGGCGTTGGCGTTCTGCTCGATCAGCAGGATCGTAATGCCCTCGGCCTTCAGCTCGCGGATGATGGCAAAGATGTCCCGCACCACCAGCGGCGCCAGGCCCAGGCTGGGCTCGTCCATCATCAACAGCTTCGGCCTTGCCATCATGGCGCGGCCCACGGCCAGCATCTGCTGTTCGCCGCCGGACAGCGTGCCCGCCAGCTGCCATTCCCGCTCCTTCAGGCGCGGGAAGCGCTGGTAGATATCCTCGATGCCGGACTCGATCTCGTCCCTGTCCTTGCGCAGGTACGCGCCGATCTTCAGGTTTTCCTTCACCGTCAGGTTGTCGAACACCCGGCGTCCCTCGGGCACCATGGCGATGCCCTCGGCCACAACCTGCTGGGCATTGAAGGGGATGATGTCCCGCCCCAGGAAGTTGATGGCGCCGGAGGCGGTCTTGACCAGGCCGCTGATGGCCCGCAGCGTCGTGGACTTGCCCGCGCCGTTGGCCCCGATCAGCGTGACGATCTGGCCCTGCTCCACGTCGAAGCTGATGCCCTTGAGCGCTTCGATGCCGCCGTAATTGACCTTCAGGTCCTTCACCTTCAGCATGCTTGCCTGCGCCATTTACTGCACCCCCTCTTCTTCATCGACGCCAAGGTACGCCGCGATGACCGCGGGGTTGTTCTGCACCTCGGCGGGCGTGCCCTGGGCGATCTGCTTGCCGAAGTCGATGACGTAGATGCGGTCGGAGATGCCCATGACCAGGTTCATGTGGTGCTCGATCAGGAACACCGTCAGGTCGAATTTTTCCTTGATCTGCTTGATGAACTCGCCCAGCTCCTCAGTCTCCTGGGGATTCATACCCGCCGCGGGCTCGTCCAGCAGCAGCAGCTTCGGTTGGGTGGACAGCGCACGGGCGATCTCCAGCAGGCGCTGCTTGCCGTAGGGCAGCGAGGTGGCCATCTCGTCCTTCAGGTCGTACAGGTCCACCTCCCGCAGCAGCGCCTCGGTCTCGGCACGCATCTTCTTCTCCTCGGCCGCGTTCAGCCGGAACGTGGCCGTCAGGAAGTTGCTGGTGCGGCGCAGGTGTCGGGCGGTCAGCACGTTTTCAAACACCGTCATGCTGGAAAACAGGCGGATGTTCTGGAAGGTACGGGCCACGCCCAGCTTCGTGATCTCGTCGGGACGCTTGCCGGTAATGTCGTGGCCGTCCAGCACCACCTTGCCCTCGGTGGGAGTGTACACGCCGGTGACCATGTTGAAGGCCGTGGTCTTGCCCGCGCCGTTGGGGCCGATCAGGGCCACGATCTCGCCCTTGTTGATGTCCATGGACAGGTCGTTCACGGCCACGACGCCTCCGAAGCGCATGGTCAGGTGATCGATGTGAAGTACATTCTCGCTCATTTGCCCTGCGCCTCCTTTCCCTTGCCCTTGCGTTGCCAGCCGCGTATCAGGTCCGGCAGCTCCTTCGTGCCCATGATGCCCTGGCGGAAGAAAAGAACCACGATCATGATGATGATGGAGAATACCACCAGGCGGAAGCCGTTGCGCAGCAGTGGGACTTCAAAGTTTCCGATCATCTGCTTCTGGTCCAGGAAGCGCAGCCACCATTCGCTGGCCGCCACGAACAGGAAGGACGAGATGCAGCTGCCCGTCACCGAGCCAATGCCGCCGATGACCACGATCAGCAGGATCTCGTAGGTCATAGCCGTGGTGAAGGCTTTGGCCTGCACGGTGCTCTGGTACATGGCCAGCATCGCGCCGCCCACGCCTGCGAAGAACGAGGAGATGCAGAACGCCAGTCGCTTGTGACTCGCCAGCCGGATGCCCATGGCTTCGGCGGCGATCTCGTCGTCACGGATGGCCTTCAGGGCGCGGCCAAAGGTGGAATTGATCAGCAGTATGATGACGCCGATGCACAGGCCCGCAATCAGCAACGGTACCAGCGCGTCCAGGTAGACCGTCACCTTGCCCGAGGCGTCGCGAATGTTGAAATCCGCGAAGGTGGGGTAACCGTTGAGCATATTGGAGCCATTGGTGAGGGGACCCATCTTGTCCCACTGGCAGACGGTACGAATGATCTCGGCGAAGCCCAGCGAGGCGATGGCCAGGTAATCGCTCTTGAGGCGCAGCACCGGCATGCCGATCAGGAAGGCAAAGAGCGCCGCCACCAGCCCGCCCAGCAGCAGGGCCACGAACCAGGGCAGCGCGAACTGCACGATACCGCCGTTATAATACTGGTAAACGTTGGCACGCTGCTCCGCCGGAATGGTGAGTATGCTGTAGGTAAACGCACCCAGCAGCATAAAGCCCGCCTGTCCAAGGCTGAATATGCCGGTGAAGCCGTTGCAAAGGTTCATGGACACAGCCACCAGCGCGTAGGTCGCGCCCTTCTTCAGCACCGTAAACAGCATGGAGGTCGGCGCGATGGTCTGCTCGGCGACGAATACGAGCACATAGATACAGGCCACGATCGCGGCGGTAATCAGCGTCGCGGAATCCACTTTTTTCTTGGTTAGACTGTTGCTCATTCCGCTCACCTCACACCTTGTCCGTAATCTTTTCGCCAAACAGGCCCGTGGGCTTGACGGCCAGTATGACGATCAGCAGCGCAAACGTGAAGGCGTCGGAGAAGATCGCCAGCCCCATGGGCTTGGCGATGAGGCCCAGCTTGAACAGTATGATGTGCAGGCCCTTGATGATATTCTCGGCGATGCCTATGATAAACGCGCCCACCACCGCGCCGGGAATAGAGCCGATGCCGCCGAACACCGCCGCCACGAAGGCCTTCAGGCCAGGCATGGCGCCGGAGGTCTGTATGACGGTGGTGTAATTGGTAAAGTACAGCATCGAGGCCACGCCCGCCAGGAAGGTTCCGATGACGAACGTCATCGATATGACGGAGTTGATCTTTATGCCCATCAGCTGGCTGGTTTCAAAGTCCCTGGAAACCGCGCGCATGGCCATGCCGATCTTGGTGTGGTTGATCAGCAGCACCAGCGCCACCACCAGGATGATCGTCAAAAACGGCGTGACGATGGTCACCATTTTGGTGGTCGCGCCGAAGATGGTCACGGAATCGGAAATCCAGGGAATTGTCGGATACAGCTGGTTCAGGCCGCCGGTGATGTACAGCACCAGGTTTTGCAGCGTGTAGCTGACGCCGATGGCCGAGATCATGGCGCTCATGCGCGGCGCGTTGCGCAACGGCTTGTAGGCCACGCGCTCAATGATGAAGCCGATCAGAGCCGTCAAAACCAGTACCAGCGGGATGCACAGCCACAGTGGCACGCCGCTGCCTGCCATGTATACCATGATGATGCCCGCCACCATGAACACATCGCCGTGGGCGAAGTTGATGAGCCTCAATATGCCGTACACCATTGTGTAACCAATGGCGATCAGCGCATACTGGCCGCCCACCGATATGCCGGACAGCAGGTAGGGAAATACAGTATTCCACATGCTGGGAACGCTCCTTCTTGTCTCTCAGGGAAATAAAGTCGAAATGCGGCGAGGGCTTGCAGCCCTCGCCGCCGATTATCGGACAGGTCGAAGGAAATCAGTCGACCTTCTGCTCCACGACGAACTCCCATTCGCCGGTCTCGGTGTTGACCGTCTTGATGACTGCGGAGTCGCGCTTGGCGTCGCCCTTTTCGTCAAACTCGATGTGGCCGGAAACGCCGTCGTACACCACGGAGGGCAGAGCGGCCATAACCGCGGAAGGCTCCACGCTGCCGGCGGCCTTGAGCGCCTCGAGGGCAACGTAGTAGGCGTCATAGCCCATGATGCTGACGGCGGAGATCATGTCGTTGCCGCCGTTATTGGTCATGGCCTCAGAATCCTCGTTCAGCCAAGCCTTGAAGTTCGTATCGAACTCGGCGTTGGCGCCTTCCTGATAGAAGGTGCTGACATACAGGGTCACATTGGTGCCCTTGGCCGCGTTGGCCACGACGTTGCTGTCCAGTGTATCGCCACCCAGCAGCGTGAAAGCCACGTCCTGGCTGGCCGCCTGCTGGATGATCTGGGTGGAATAGGCGATGGACACGGGGCAGAACAGAACCTGCGCGCCATAGTTAGTGGCGTTATTCAACAGGCCGGTGAAGTCAGAGTTGCCGGTGGCGAAGGAATCCGGGATCACCGTGCCGCCCAGGGCCTCGAAGGCCTCGGTGAAATAGTTGACCAGGCCCGCGTCGTAGTCGTTGCCCGCTTCGGCCAACGCATAGACGGTCGTCGCGCCCAGCGTGTTATAGGCCAAGCTCGCCAGCACAGTGCCGCCCTGGAAGGGATCGGTGAAGCAAATGCGCCAGTAGTTGGGGCTGTCGGTGACCTGCGGATTGGTGCAGGTGACGCCGATAGCGGGAATGCCGGCCTGCTCGAAGATGGGCGCGCCGGCCTTGGAGACGCTGGAGCCGTAGGAGCCCAGCACCACCGAAACGCCCTTGGAAACCAGGTCGTTCGCCGCAGAAGGCGCCTTCGTGGCATCGGAGCCGTTGTCCGCGTAGACCAGCTCGACATCATAGGTGACGCCGCCGATTTCCACGGTGGGGGTCTCCTTGTTCGCGAACTGCATGCCCAACATTTCCTGCTTGCCGCCGGCGCCGCTGTCACCGGTAGACGGCTCGAACACGCCGATCTTCACGGTCTCGGCCATGGCCGCGGCGGAGAGGGCCAGCATCATTGCCAATACGATTGCCAATACCTTCTTCATGGGGAAATACCTCCTGTTTATATGGATAGCGCTATTATACATTTTTTACACTCCAAATGCAACCCCAAAAATATTTATTTTGCACCATGTCCCCCCATATTGTTCGTCTCCGCCACATCAATCCGTCTGCGGCGGACATATCCGGGCGTTTTTTGCAGAATCCGACAGGATTTTTATGCAAAATCGATATGCAGCGACACCGTGTATTTATGAATGTCGAACATCCCCGCCGGAATTCCCTCTCATTTCCCTGCAACTCCCTCGTTTGACCTGGAAAATCAGCTTTTCTTCGCCTTAATTTTGCCTGGCCTGCACAATTCTATCACATTGTTTTCATGCATAATTATTACAAATCATTGACAGTTATTGTATTTCGTGCTATACTGTATACAATTGAATTTCATACCTCGTTTGAAGCAATGCGACGTGGGAGGCCTTAGCGGTTCATGAAACGGTATTTCAGTCTTGCGCTGGTTTTGGCGCTGTTGTTAACAGCGATCAGCTGCCCCGCTTTCGCGGAGGCGGATGAAATCGTCATCGAGGAGGAGACCCTGTCGGAGCCCGACATCGACCTGTCCGACGAACTCGACCTGGACGATCTGGACATCCCGGACAGCGACCTGCTGGCCGATCTGGAAATCGATACAGAACCGGAAGCAGCTGAAGCCTCCGGGGAAGAGACCGATGAAGACGAGGCGGCGGACTTCGGCATTCAGTCCAACAGCTCCAAGCCCAGGCTCTCGGAATCGTCGATAACCATCGGCGTCAAGGAGAAGTATACGAAGCTGAAGGTTCAGATGAATACCAGCAACGCCAAGTCTCCGAAGATCACTTGGCGCTCCGCGAACAAGAAGATCGCCAAGGTCAATTCCAAGACCGGCAAGATCACCGGCGTCAAGAAGGGCTCGACCACCATTTACGCAAAGGTCGAGGGCTACAAGAAAGAAATCAAGTGCAAGGTCAAGGTCCTGAAAGCCCCGAAGAAAAAGAATTTCACCATTTCGCCTGAGAACGGCTCCCTGAAGGTGGGCCAGGTTGGCCATTATACGATAGACTTTGACGACGGCTACGGCGGCGGCTTCACCTTTTCCAGCAGTGATCCCGACATTGCTTCAATCGATGAGGATGGAGAGGTCAGGGGGATTTCACCCGGCACCTGTGAGATTACGGTGACCCTGTACAACGAGGTCGAGCGCACCGTATCGCTTCAGGTCCTCAGCAACGGCTCTTCCGAAACTGCAAAAATCGAGAAGCTCCTGAATTGCGCCCGGAGCAAGCTGGGCAAGCCCTACAAGCACGGCAAGACCGGCCCCAATCAGTTTGACTGTGTCGGCTTCACGCGCTGGTGCTACAAGCAGGTGGGCATCAAGCTGAAGGATTCAACCAAGAAGCAGGCCAACGACAGCCGCTGGATGGAGGTTTCCTTCGACGAGCTGGCTCCCGGCGATCTGATCTACTTCCACACGGACGACGACTCCACGGTCAGCCATGCTGCCCTGTACATGGGCGACAACACAATCATCCACGCCTCCGAATCCAAGGGCATGGTCATCACCAGCCAGTTGGTTTCCCGCTCATCTGATTACTACAAGCGCAACTTCCACTGCGCACGAAGGGTGTTCCCCTGACGCAGGCGCATAAATATCAGAATCCCCCGCTTCTACCACACTGATAAAAGCGGGGGATTTTATTACCCCTTTTCGCTGTGATCCTCGTTCCCCTGATTCTTCTGCTTCCGTTTCTTCAGCGCGTCCCTTCGCCTTTCGGACCTGATATACACGTACAGCGCGTCGAATGGTGCAATGACCACGCTCACAAGCAGCAGGATATAATACCACTTCATATGATCCACGCTCCTTACAGGATCTCCGTATAGATCATACCGTTCTTTCCCCTGTCCGAGCGCATCAACGATATGTGCTTCACCGTCATGCCGACCCTTTGCGGCTCGATTGCTGCCAGCTTCGACATATCACCGGTTGCTTTGCGCAGTATCGTGATGTGGGGTGTAAAGCGTTTTTTGTCAAAGGGAACATCCGCCTCTGCCAAAGCATGGCGAAGGTTACGCACGTATTTCTTGAGATCGTCAGAGGTCTCAAGCCCGATCCACCACAGGTCCCCGAAGGCGCCAATGCCATCCAGCGTCAAACGAAAGGGCGTCATCGGTACAGCGCTCAATACCTCCAGCACCTGGTCCTGATCGTGATATTCCCCGATAAAGGCGAGCGTCAGGTGCAGGTTTTCCTTGGGCGTATAGTTTCCCCGCACACCCCGTCTGAGTATCGACGCCTGGACACAGCCCACCGCTTCGCGCATGTCCTCCGACAGCCGTATCGCGATAAACAGCCTCAAGCGGACCCCTCCCCTGCGTCTACCTTCTTTTATTATACCTAAGAATCAGCATTAATACAACCATATTGACACAAGAAAAGAGAGTCACTCAAACGAATGACTCTCGATGAGATCCGGCGACGACCTACCCTACCGGGCCGTTTCCAGCCAAGTACTATCAGCGTGCTGAGGCTTAACTTCTGTGTTCGGGATGGGAACAGGTGGATCCCTCAGGCTATTGTCACCGGAAAGGAGCAGGGCTCCCGCC
>JAZSAA010000486.1:0-6518 GCA_045601625.1 Clostridia bacterium
CATCAAAAAAATGAAGCAGAGCATCGATGTGCTCACGCTCACGGCCACGCCCATCCCGCGCACGCTGCACATGTCTATGGTGGGCATCCGCGATATGTCCATTCTTCAGAGTCCGCCAGAGGAGCGCTACCCCGTGCAGACCTACGTTGTGGAATACTCCGACGGCCTGGTGCGCGACGCCATCCTGCGGGAGCTGGGACGCGGGGGCCAGGTGTACGTGCTGCACAACCGGGTGCAGACCATCGAGATCATGTATTCCCGGCTGAAGAAGCTGGTGCCCGAGGCCCGCATCGCCATCGGCCACGGCCAGATGCGCGAGCACGCCCTGGAGGACGTGATGCTGGACTTCTACGACGGCAAGTTCGACGTGCTGCTGTGCACCACCATCATCGAGGCGGGGCTGGACGTGCCCCGGGCCAACACGCTGATCGTCTGCGACGCCGACCGCTTCGGCCTTTCACAGCTGTACCAGCTGCGGGGCCGCGTGGGCCGCAGCAACCGGCTGGCCTACGCCTACCTGACGGTGAATCCCAGCAAGGTGCTCACCGAGGCGGCGGACAAGCGCCTGGCCGCCATACGGGAGTTCACCGAGTTCGGCTCAGGCTTCCGCGTGGCCATGCGGGACCTGGAGATTCGCGGCGCGGGCAACCTGCTGGGCAGCGAGCAGAGCGGCTTCATGGCCTCGGTGGGCTACGACCTGTACGTGAAGATGATCGAGGAGAGCGTGCGGGAGCTTCGGGGCGACGTGAACCTGGAGGACATCGAGACCCGCATTGATTTGAAGATCGACGCCTACCTGCCCCAGGAGTACATCCCCAACGACCTGCTGCGGGTGGAGATGTACAAGAAGATCGCTTCCATTCGCGACAGGGACAGCCGCAACGATTTGATCGACGAACTGATCGATCGCTTCGGCGACCCCAACCGCCCGGTGATGAACCTGATCGAGACCGCCCACCTGAAGGCGCTTTGCGCGAAGATCGGCATCGACTACGTCACCCTGCGGGGCGACGAGCTGATGATGCGCTTCTCCATGGCTGCCGATATCGACGGCATCCGGGTGCTCACCGCCTTGAAGGGCTTCCCCCAGTACCTTCGCGTCAAGCCCATCCGCCCCATGGAGGTCTATTACTACGAGCGCGGCAAGGACCCCGAGGCCCTGCTTCGCGGCTGCGTGAAGGTGATGGAGGGGGTCGTGGAAAGGTTTGAGGCAGCGGGGAATGAGGGTGAGAAAAGGGAGTAGGGAACGTCGACTTGTCTGTAATCATGAAAGGAGGATGGAAATGGAATTGCCGACGATCGTTGAGCGCAAGCTGCGCCGTCTGAATCAGGCGAACCAGAAGCAGGCTTCCGATTTCATTGATTTCCTGCTTGCGAAACAGCAGCGGGAGAATATATCAAAGACAGATGGAAAAGCGTCCATCCAATTTGGTATATGGAAGGACGAGCCGTATTTTATCTCGGACGATTTTGACGCGCCATTAGACGATTTTAAGGAGTATATGTGATGGTTTTGCTGGATACACATGTTCGCTGTGGCCGCTGTTTGACGATGGTATGCTGTCGCCGACAGCGACAGAAGCCATGAAAAATAACGCGTGTTGTATCAGTATCGCGTCTTTTTGGGAATTGTCGATAAAAATCAGCCTTGGCAAACTGAGGCTTCCCAAAAGCCTTGGCGAGATAGCCGAAGCCTGTGAAAGCATGGGCATTGGGATCTGTGATATAACGTAGGCGGATTGCCTGACATTGCAGAAATTGCCCTGGATTCACAGATACCCATTTGATCGCATCATTATATCCCATGCGATTGCTGAAAACATACCGCTCATATCCCGTGATGGCATTGCGCAGAGATACAACAGCCTTGAAGTGATCTGGTGACAGGAAGGGTGAAACCATGTCAAGACAAACCATCCCCCGGCTGATGGAGAAGATGATCGCCTTCTCCGAGGGCAACATCCACGACATCGACCACTTCGTGCGCGTGTGGAACTACGCGAGAACCATTGCCGGGTTGGAGGGCGTGGACGCCGACACCCAATATGTGCTGGAGGTCGCGGCCATTGTTCACGACATCGCCTGCCCGATGTGCCGGGAAAAGTACGGCAACACCAATGGCAAGCACCAGGAGGCCGAGGGCGCGCCGATGGCGGCGGCATTCCTGGCGGACAGCGGCATGACGGGGGAGCAGATCGACCGCGTGGCGTACCTCGTCGGCCACCACCACACCCTCGCTGGCATCGACGGCATCGACTACCAGATCCTCGTCGAGGCCGACTACATCGCCAATGCCACTGAGAACGGATATTCGTTGAACAACGTGCGCAACTTCGCGGAGAAGGTGTTCAGGACCGGCGCGGGCAGGCGTTTGTTGAAGGCGATATTCGGGGCCTGAGGCGGGTTGGCAATAGAACCTTCCTCGCAGGGAGACCTGACATTGAAGGCTTTGGTTCAATGCCGCGACATATTCTGATTTATCGAGCCGATGCTCGATAAATCAGAATTTGAGTATTTAGTATTTAGTGGTTAGTATTTAGTGGCAGTACAAATCCCTGCGGGATTTGTTAGATTATAAGGAAACGGCAGAGGTTTCAACGTTTCTCGATTCTTTGAATCAAAAGAAATCCGCAAGGATTTCCTCCTCCACTAACCACTAAATGCTAAATACTAAATACTGAATTCTGATTTGTCGCCTCAGCGACAAATCAGAATCTGCCTACATATTGCGGCATCTTCTCCTGCGACTTTGTTGGACCACGATTACGGAATAAGGAGGGACCCCACATGCCCAACGGCTTTCTGCCGGTGAACGCGAAGGAGGCGCGCCAGCGCGGCTGGGACGCGCCGGACTTCGTGTACGTCACCGGCGACGCCTATGTGGACCACCCCTCCTTCGGGCTGGCCATCATCAGCCGCGTGCTGGAAAAGGCCGGCTACCGGGTGGCGATGCTGCCCCAGCCCGACTGGCACAGCTGTGAACCTTTCAGGGCCTACGGACGTCCAAAAATTGGCTTTCTGGTCACGGCCGGGGTCATCGATTCGATGGTCAATCACTACACCGCCGCGAAGAAGAAGCGCAGCGAGGACGCCTATTCACCCGGAGGGAAGGCGGGGCGCCGCCCGGACCGGGCCACCATCGTCTACTGCAACCGCATAAGGGAGGCTTTCGGCGACATTCCCATCGCCATCGGCGGGGTGGAGGCGTCGCTTCGGCGCTTCGCCCACTACGATTACTGGGACGACCGGGTGCGCAATTCCATCCTGGTGGACAGCGGTGCGGACGTGCTGATGTTCGGCATGGGCGAGCGCAGCGTGCTGAGGGTGGCCGAGTGGATGGCCTCGGGAAGGGATTTTTCCGAGATGCGCGTCCCCGGCACCTGCGTCATGGCCGGGGAGGTGCCCGAAGGCTTCGTTGAGATCCCGCCATGGGAGACCGTTTCAAAGGACAAGCGGGCCTACGCCGAGGCGTTCAGGGTGCAGTACGACCAGCAGGACCCGGTGCGGGGCAGGCCCGTCGCCCAGAAGCACGGCAGGAAGTGGATGCTGCAAAACCCGCCGGACATGCCCCTGACGCAACCCGAATTGGACGCGGTCTACGCGCTGCCCTACATGCGCGCGTATCACCCGATGTACGAAAGGGACGGCGGCATCCCGGCCATCGAGGAAGTGAAGTTCTCCATCGCCTCGGTGCGGGGCTGCTTCGGCGCGTGCAGCTTCTGCGCGCTGACCTTCCACCAGGGCCGCATCGTCACCGCCCGCAGCAAGGCGTCCATTGTCGAGGAGGGCCGCCTGTTTACAAAGCAGCCCGGCTTCAAGGGCTACATCCACGACGTGGGCGGCCCCACGGCCAACTTCCGCCGCCCCGCCTGCGACAAACAGCTGAAGGCCGGGGCCTGCGCCCACCGCCAGTGCCTGTTCCCGAAGCCCTGCCCGAACCTGGTGGCCGACCACCGGGAGTACATCGACATCCTCAAGACCCTCCGGGAGCTGCCCGGTGTGAAGAAGGTGTTCGTGCGCTCGGGCATCCGCTACGACTACGTGATGGCGGACAAGAAGGGGCGCTTTTTGACGGAGCTGGCGAAGCACCACATCTCCGGCCAGCTGAAGGTGGCCCCGGAGCACGTCAGCCCCCGGGTGCTGCACTACCTGGGCAAGCCGGAGGTGGAGACCTACGACGCCTTCGTGCAGAAGTACAAACAGATCAATGAGAACCTGGGCCTCAAGCAATACCTGGTGCCCTACTTCATGTCCAGCCATCCCGGCTGCACGCTGGACGACGCCATACTGCTGGCCCAGTACATGAAGCGCACCGGCCAGCACCCGGACCAGGTGCAGGACTTCTACCCGACCCCCGGCACCCTGTCCACGGCCATGTTCTTCACCGGCCTGGACCCCAGGGACATGACCCCGGTCTACGTGCCGAGGGACCCGAAGGAGAAGGCCATGCAGCGGGCGCTGATGCACTACTTCAAGCCCTACAACCGGGAGCTGGTGCTCTCGGCGCTGAAAAAGGCCGGCCGACAGGACCTGATCGGCTGGGGGCCGGAGTGTTTGATCACGCCCTACGAGCGCAAGCCGAAGGGCGATAAGAAGCCCGCGCCGAAGGGGCGGGACGGAAAGCAGACCGCAAAGCCGAAGAAGCACAACCATACCGCGAACGGGAGGAAACCACGATGAAAAAGGGCGAAATCAAGCGCGTGCAGATTCTGGACACCGCCGAGAAGCTGTTCTACGAGCAGGGCTACGACCGAACCTCTGTGCAGGACATACTCAGCGCCCTGCGGATGTCCAAGGGCGGCTTCTACCACTACTTCGACGCCAAGGACAGCGTGCTCCGGGCGGTGAGCGAGCGCCGGGCACAGGGCCGTTTCGACCAGCTGAATGCCGCCATCCAGGGCTCGCGGCGCAGCCCCGTGGAGAAGCTGAACCTGCTGCTGAGCATGGCGAACCTGTTCGAGGCGGAGGAAACGCCCTTCGCCGCGCTGATGCTGAAGCTGTGCTACCGGGACAAGGACGCCTCGATGAACGCCCATCGCAGGCGCGTGCTGGTGGACCGGCTGCTGCCCACGCTGAACGACGTGATCGCCGAGGGCGTGGCCGACGGCAGCTTCCACACCCGCCGCCCGATGGAGATCGGCCGCCTGCTGCTGCTGCTTTCATGCGACGTCAACGACGAGGCCTGCGGCATGCTGGCGGACAACCCGGACAACCCGGACGTGATGCTGCCCATGCTTGAGCTGTTGAACACCTGGCGGGAGAGCGTGGAAAAGCTGGTCGGCGCGCCCTACGGCACCGTGGTGCTGTTCGAGGTGAACCGGCTGGTCGATTCCTGGCAGGCGGCGGTCGCGATCCTGAACAAGGAGGAAAAAACGAATGAATAAGCTGTTTGTGATGCTGCTGGCGGCGCTGCTGCTGGCGCTGCCCGCGCTGGCCGAGCCGGCCGAGACCAATGCCCCCGAGGTACAGGAGCCCGCGCCCCAGCCCACCTGGGACGACACCATCCAGCAGGCCGCCGGCGATCCGGACGCCGCCGTGCCGGAGTCCGGCGTGGTGATGGAGCTGGTGGAGCAGCCCAAGCCGCTGTCCGGCGTCAAGATCGGCATCGACCCGGGCCACCAGGCCAAGGGCAACAACCAGAAGGAGACCGTGGCCCCGAACAGCAAAAAGACCAAGCCCAAGGTGTCCTCCGGCACCGCCGGCGTAAAGACCCGCATCCCCGAGTACAAGACCGTGCTGGAGATCTCACTGAAGCTGAGGGAAGCGCTGGAGGCGCAGGGCGCCGAGGTTTACATGACCCGGGAGACCCACGACGTGAACATATCCAACCAGGAGCGGGCGAAGATGATGAACGCCATCGGCGTGGACCTGGTGTTGCGCATCCACTGCGACGGCGTGGACAACCACTCCAAGCACGGCATCGCCGTGTATTGCAGCAAGTCCAACAGCATCGCCGCCGAGAGCTACCGCGCCTGCGAGGCCATACTGCCCGCCGTGTGCGCGGCCACCGGCGCGAAAGAGAACGGCATCGTCTCCAACGACAACTACACCGGCCAGAACTGGTCCACCGTGCCCTGCCTGATGGTGGAGTGCGGCTTTGCCAGCAATCCCGACGAGGACGTGCTGCTGAACACCGAGGACTACCAGTGGAAGCTGGCCGAGGGCCTGACCCAGGGAATCATTGATTACATCGCAGCCAGGGACGGGGAATAAGAATGAGGAATGAAGAATGGATTGTATCCGTTCTGTTCCTGCTTCATATGTTATTTTTTCACTATCCGGGGCATTTAACCCACCCTTTAATTGACTTTTATAGGCCGAAAGGGTATAATAATTCGGTAAGCCGCTCGAAACCGGCTTAAAATGTATGTTCGGAAGGTTTTGAACCTCCGGCTGCTGCCAAGTTTCGGCGAGATTTTTGTATAGGAGGTGCAACGCGTGTACGCAGTCATTAAGACCGGTGGCAAGCAGTACCGTGTTCAGCAGGGCGACGTTATCTTCGTAGAGAAGCTCAACGC
>JAZSAA010000487.1:0-12177 GCA_045601625.1 Clostridia bacterium
ATCCCTTGAATCAAAAGAAATCCGTTAGGATTTCCTCCTCCACTAACCACTAAATACTAAATACTAACCACTGAAATTCTGATTTGTCGCTCCGCGACAAATCAGAATTTTTTGTCTCATACCAAGGAAAAACAAACCTTCGCCCTGCCCATTATGACAACGACTTGAACGCGTCATCCTGAGAGAAGCGAAGGATCTTTTCTTTTCAGACGATTTCCAGCAGCTGGCCGAGCTCGTGGATGATGTAGTCCGGCTGGCTCTGCTCGACCAGGTAGGCCTCGGGGAAGCTGGAGGTGATGCCCACGGCCTTCATGCCGCCGGCGTGGGCGGCCTTGATGCCGCTGGGCGCGTCCTCCACCACCAGGCATTCCTCCGGCGTCGCGCCTACCAGCCCGGCGCCGGTCAGGTAGATCTCGGGGTGGGGCTTCAGGTTTTGGATCCTGTCCCCGGTGACGAAGGCGTCGAAGAAGTCCTCCGTCAGGCCGATGGCCCGAAGGTTGTGCACGACCTTCGCGTAGTCGGCGGAGGTACACACCGCGATCTTATAGCCCTTTTGCTTGACGGCGCTGAGCACCCGGTGCACGTCCCTGGGCACGAAGGCCTCCGTCTCCACGTACAGGCCGTAGTAGTGATAGGCCCGGTCCTTCATCTCCGGGGCGTAGGCCAGGCCGTATTTTTGGGCCACGCCGCCGATATATTTGTCCTCGCCGCGGCCCACGAAGGGTATGAAGTCCTCCGGCGTGGGATCGATGCCGTAATCCCGCAGGGCCAGTATGCCGGACTTGGCCATCAGGGTCTCGGAATCGATCAGCACGCCGTCCATGTCGAACAGGATTGCTTTCATGAATACAGCTCCTTATGGGTTGTTGTGTGTGGCGGCAGGTTACCGCCGTATTTTATATTTTTTCCAGCAGCCGGTCGGCGATCACGTCCGCCATGTACAGCTTGTAGGCGAACCGGGAGGGCTGCGGGGGCACCGCGCAGTGCCATGTGGGGGTGCCGTCGGCGTCGGCTATGGCGAACCAGACCTCGCCCGGCGCGCTGTCGGCATTGTTGGGATCGACATTGCCAAAGGTGCCGGTGACGCCGACGCCGTAATCCGCGTTCCACATCGCCCGGCAGGCCCGGGCCATGGCTGTCGCCGTCTCGGCGGAGTAGACGCCGAAGGCGTCGATGGTCTCGGCGGGAACACCCATGAGCACCTTGGCCACGTTGGAGTAGGTGACGGAAGCGCCCCGGATGATGGCGGACGCGCCCTCCGTATCGGTGATCAGCGAGGCGACCTGGCCGCTGGTACAGCTCTCCATGGTGGAGACGGTCCGGCCGGTTTCGATCAGCGCCAGCGTGAGCCTGCGGTACTTCTCCCGCACCGCAGCCTCATCGACGGCGCCCGCCGCGCCGCGCACCTCCCGAACTGTAACTGGCCTGTTGTCTGTCATAGAATCATCCCTTTCTATCTGTCTGCCTGCGTTAACGCACCCTGGACGTTTCCTCCCGGATGCTGTGCTTTCTGCATCGCCACCGGTTTCTCTTCCCTCTGTCAGTTGCTCTCGGTCATCATCCGGATGATCTCGTGATCCGTTTCCCGCATGCCCACCCGGCCAAGTCGGCCGAAGTTGGCGATGGAGTTTTCCACGCCCTTTACCACCAGGCCGTCCCCGGCGAAGAACTGCTGGCCGTTGCGGTACATCTCATAGCCGAAGATGCCGGTCTCCACGGCGGTGGCGATCTTGGCGGCGCAGGACGACTTGGCCCCATCGCAGACGATGCCCGACGTGATGGCCAGGGCGTTGACGACGGTGTGGGCGATGTCCTGCTCGTTGCCTCCATACAGGTAGGCGATGCCCGCGCCCGCCCCCGCCCCGGCGCTGACCGCGCCGCAATAGGCGGAGAGCCTGCCGATGCCGTTCTTCGCGTGCAGCGTGACCAGGTTGGAGATCAGCAGCGCGCGATAGAGCTTCTCCTGGCCGGCGTTCAGCGAACGGGCGTAGATGATGACGGGCAGGGACGTGGTCAGCCCCTGGTTGCCGCTGCCCGAGCAGATCACCACCGGCAGCTCCGAGCCGTTCATGCGGGCGTCGGACCCGGCGGCGGCCCAGGCCTTGGCCCGGGTGCGCACGTTGTCGCCGGTGGTGAGCAGCACCTTGCCGATGTTCGCGCCGTAGTCGCGGCGCAGCCCCTCCTCGGCGATGGCGGTGTTCTGCCGGATCTGGCGGTCCAGCAGGTCCCGCACGTCCTCCAGGTCGCAGGTTGTGGAGAAGTCGTAGATGTCCTGCACGGTGAGCAGGTTGTAATCGGGCAGATCCGCCTCCTCCGCGGCGGCGGAGGGGTCCTTCTGCGACAGGACCCTGCCGTCCTTCTCGATCAGCACGATGTTGGTGTGCTCGTTGGCGATGCGCACCCGCGCCTGGGACTGCCCGGCATAGACCGTGACGATCATGTCCAGTATGTTGTCCGATTCCAGCGGGCTTACGTCGATGCGGGTCTGCGCCAGGTAGGCGGGCAGCTGGGCCTTCGCGTCGTCGCTGACGTGGGAGATGACCTCCAGCGCCGCGCCCGCGTCGCCACCGAGGGCGCCGATGGCTGCCGCCGTGGCGATGCCCCGCCGACCGCCGGTGTTGGGCACCACGACGCTCTTGACGTTCTTGATGATGTTGCCGCTGGCCTGAATCTCAATGCGTTCGGGCAGCGTCCCGAGGGTCTCGCGCGCCACCGCCGTGCAGTAGGCCAGGGCGATGGGTTCCGTACAGCCCATGGCGCTGATCAGCTCGCGCCGCAGGATGTCCACATTGGTCTGATAAACGTGCTGGTTCATAACATGCCCCTTTTCGTATCGCGCCTGCGGCGCAAAGGTTCGCTGTCGGCAAAACGGTCACAGCCCTATTTTATCATTCCGCATGGATCGTTGCAAGCGCCCTGCTGGCGTGTAGCGGGGAGAATGTCGAAAAAGGCTGAAGAAAATGATAATAGTTTTAAGGAATTGAATAATTATGTTGACAAATATATTGTTATCATGCTATAATGAAATGGTAAACTGTGGATGTTTTATGGCGGGCGCGGCCTGTCGACGCCAATGACCCGAATGGGAGGGAAAATGCGATGAAGCAGATGCTGGTCGAACTGGTACAGGGCGTTCCGATCGCCGGGCAAATGGCCGACATCATCAACGAGAAGCAGACCGGGAAGTACAGGAGTCTGCTTCTGCATGTATTCAGCGGCATTCCCGACGAGACGCTGGTGGTCTCCGTCTGCCGCGAGCTGGAGGCTTGCTGCGGTACGGAACTGATCGTGGGCAGCATGTCCGCCGGCGAGATCAAGGACGGCCGCATGATCCAGCGGGGCATTCTGATCAGCGCCATACTGTTTGAGGATTCGGAGGTCAGGGTGCTTCGCTTTGACGACGTCAAGGGCAACGAGGTGGCCACGGGCATCCGCATCCGCGAGGCGCTGGACGCCATCCCCGACCTTCAGGCCGCGGAGATGCTGTTTCCCGGCACTGAGATGGATACCGAGCACATGTACGCCGAGATCAGCCGCTGCCGCAAGGGCATACGCATCTTCGGCGGCTATCCCGGCGGGCACAAGCTGAACTCTCCGGAGCACTTCATATTCGACCCCAGCGGCGCGATGTACAATTCGATGCTGATCGTCACCTATGCCGGTAAAAACCTCCACTTTGACATGGACAAGTCCATCGGCTGGGTCGCCCTGGGCATGCCCTTCAAGGTGACCAGGGCCGAGGGCAAGCACCTGATCGAGCTGGACGGCCGCCCCGCCGCGGAGGTCTACGAGAAGTTCCTGCAGATCGACCGCAAGGAGCACGACAACGCCGAGGAGGCCTTCGAGTTTCCGCTGATGGCGCGGCAGAACGGCGAGGACCGGCTGCGCAGCGTGGTGCACATCGAGGAGGACGGCTCCTTCTGGCTGCACGGCTTCGTGACCGAGGGCATGGACATCAACCTGACCTACGGCGATCCCTCCAACATCGTGGAGAAGGTCAACGAGCGCCTGGAGGCCCTGCGCCGCTTCAAGCCCCAGGCGGTGCTGCTGTATTCCTGCGTGGTGCGAAAGACCTTCTGGGAGGACTTCGTGGACATGGAGATGGTGCCCTTCGCCCGGATGTGCAGCACCTCGGGCTTCCACACCTGGGGCGAGATCCTGCGCAACGAGCGCACTGGCGAGCTGGGCGAGAACAACATCACGATGCTTTCCATCGGCATGCGCGAGGGCGACGCCCCCGCGACCGAGCTGCCCGAGATCCGCGTGGACGACACGGTGCTCCAGGGCCAGGCATCGGTGCTGCGCCGGCTGACCCGCCTGGTCTACACCACCATGAACGAGCTGCAGCGCGCCCACAACCGCCTGACGGTCATGGCCGAGCGGGACGCCCTTACAGGGCTGTACAACCGCGGCAAGATCGAGCAGCTGATCAACGACGCGCTGGACAGAGAAGGGCTGGTCTCTCTGGCCATGCTGGATCTGGACTTCTTCAAGCGCATCAACGACAATCACGGCCACGACGTGGGTGACATGACCCTGAAGGAGATCGCCGGGATCATGAACACTGCGGTCATCGGCTACGACGGCGCGCAGATCGGACGGTGGGGCGGCGAGGAATTCTTCATACTGCTGCCGGGCATGGACGAGGAAAAGGTCATGGCCTTCGCCGAGCGCCTGCGCCGGGCGGTGGACGGCCATATCTTCCCCAACATCGGCCACCTGACCATCAGCCAGGGCGTGATCACCGTCAACGCCGGCGGGGAGCTGGACCGCAAGGCCATCTACAAGGCGGTGGACGACGCCCTGTACCGCGCCAAGGAGGACGGTCGCAACACGGTCAGGAAGGCGACGCTGTAGAGCCCAAAAAACAAGCGCCTTCCCTGCGGCCAGGATGACACGTTGCGGGCGTTGTCATCCCGGACGCAGGGAAGGCGCTTTTGTCGTGCGCTACACCACCACCCGGTTCCTGCCGCCGACCTTGCCCATGTACAGCTTGCGGTCGGCCCGGTCCAGGATCTGCTCCATGGTGGAGTGATAGTCGTTTTCCTCGACGCCGATGGTGATCGAGACGGAAAAATCGACCTCCCCGAAGTGCAGCGGCTTTTTCCGAACGGCGATGTTCACGTCGTTCATCTCCCGGCCGGCGTCGTCGATGTTCATCCCCGGCAGGAAAAAGCAGAATTCCTCGCCGCCCCAGCGGCACACCTTGTACTTGTCGGCGGCAGCCTCCATGAACAGGGTGGCCAGCTCCTTCAGCGTGTAATCGCCGCAATTGTGGCCGTAGGTGTCGTTCCCCTCCTTGAAGAAGTCGATGTCCGCGATGGCCACGGAGAACTGGCTCTCGGGGGCCGCACGCAGGTACTGCTCGATCTCGTCCAGCAGCGCCCGGCGGTTGGGCAGGCCGGTGAGGGGGTCGGTGCCCGCCTCCTTGTGCAGCACCTGGTTGTTGATGGTCAGCGCGCGCTCGCTGGCCTGTATGCTGGAGCTGAACAGTATGAAGTCGAAGGTGAGGATCAGCAGCGGCACGATGCTGTTGACGATCTGGCAGACGAGGGTTTCGGCGTGGTCCAGCACGCTGAGGGGGGTGTGCTTCAGCGACCAGGCGAACAGCAGTATCCGGAAGGTCACAAGGCCCAGGAAGTAGGCGATCTTGGCGGCGGGCCGCTCGTAGATGTTGAAGTAGGCCAGCGGCAGTATGGATACGAGGAAGCTCTGCACACCCAGGGACCACCCGAAACGGTAGACGTACCAGGCCACCCACGCGACGATGATCGCGGCATAGCAGGCCAGGTTCAGCCGCGCGCCTATGCGGTCGATGCTCAGCAGGCAGGCGACGGTGATCGCCATGATGATCGCCGGCGGCCACATCCACGTGCCCGTTGAGAACAGTATTACGCCCACGCTCGCCAGGAAACAGGCGACGAGGATGACTTCGCTGATCATCAGGGCCTTGCGATAGTACGCGGGCATCGCGCCACCCGATTTGGGAACCTCCTGATGGAAGAACTCGAGCAGAAAATTCATTTATATGCACCATCCATGGTTCGGGATTTCATGGAGCGACCCTCTCGACGGGACGGAACCGCCCCGGAATGCATTTAAAGCCATCATAGTTACATTTTACCATATACTTACATAGAATGCAACTGCCTTTTATACTTTCGGGCATATTTGGTACTCGTTTTCAATCCGCAGAGCAAGGCCCCTGCGGCCGGACGGGAGGCGCGTGGCTTTAGCGGCGGCCTGAGGCATATAAAGTGTTTTCAGTTGTACTGTTCACTCAGCCGGAGAATCTCTTCCCGCATGCGCTCGATCAGGCGATCGGGGGCGACGATTCGTACACTCCTTCCCAGCCCGACGATCCAGCCGATGAACTGGGGGCTGACGTTGACGCCGACCGTCGCCTGGAAGTGGGTGTCGCTCACCGGCTCGAGGCGGATGTTCTTGCCAAAGCGGTCGATAATGACGCCGACCATGTGGTTCTCGGCCTCCAGCGTGACGGTGGTCTCCTCGCCGGTGAACATACCGAAAACGCTCCTGCCGTAGACAGACAAGTCAAAGGCCTCGAACGCCTCCTGGCCCTGGCGGGGCTCGTCCAGCACCCTGATGCGCAACATTTTGTCCACGCGGTAGTGCTTGATCATGCCGGCATCGCCGTCATAGGCCACAAGGTAGTACTTCTCGTTGTCCCAGACGAGCGCCCAGGGGCTGGCCTGGTACCAGTCGCCGCCCCGGCGCAGCTCCATTTCCTTGTTCAGGTTCCACTGGCCGTACTGAAAGCGGATCTGCACGCCTGCGTTGACGGCGCTATGGAGCCGGTCGATGTTGTAGTAGATGGATTCGTTCATCGCCTTGACGCGGCCGGCGATGTAGACCTGCCGATGGAGCTGCGCGGCCTGATAGACGCTGGCGTAGCGCTCCAGCTTGCGGATCAGTTCCCGGGATTTCCGGGTGGTGATAAACTTCGCCGCCTGCACGGAATCCACCAGCAGCTTCAGCTCCGGCAGCTCGAAATCCCGCTCGCCGAGGTGGTAATAGGTGGTGCGGTTGCGCTGCTGGGAGATGATGTCAAACCCGAACTGCCGCAGATCCTCAAAATCGGCGTAGAGGGTCTTCCTGTCGGCGGTGATGTTCACGGCGGCCAGCCTGGCCATGATCTCCTGCAGGGTCAGTGCATGCTCATCGTCGGTTTCCTGGCTGAATATACGGATGAGGTGGAGCATCTTCATCTTGCCCTTCGCCATGTCGACCCCTCCATATTGCTGTTGTATGCCCATTCAGTATAGCATAAGGGCCGGGATAATACCAGAGCGCGGGATTTACGAGGGAAGTTAATTGGACTTGTACTGGAAATGGCGTTACGGGCTTTGCTTAGACAAACGTTTATGCTATAATAAAGGGTACAATGGTGACAGCAACAGATCATTGAAACGCAGGGATTTGACATGAACATTACGGTATACCTTGGGGCCAATCCGGGCAGCGACCCGGCGTTGAAGGCGGCGGTGCGGGAGCTGGGGCGCTGGATCGGCGAAAACGGCCACGACCTCGTCTACGGGGGCTCGAAATCGGGCCTGATGGGGGAGCTTGCCCGGAGCGTATTGCAGGCTGGCGGCGAGGTGACGGGCGTTGAACCCCGATTCTTCGTGGAAGCCGGGTTCGTCTACGACGCGATCACAAGGCTGATTGTCACGGAGGATATGGCGCAGCGCAAGGCGAAGATGATCGAGCTGGGCGACGCCTTTATCGCCTTTCCCGGCGGCACGGGCACGCTGGAGGAGATCGCCGAGGTGATGTCCAAGGTATCCCTGGGGCATCTGGACGCGCCCTGCATACTGTACAACCTCAACGGGTATTATGACGGGCTGAAGGCCCAGCTGGCGCACATGATCCGGATGGGGCTGTCGTCGCCGGAGAAGCAGGCGGGCATCGTCTTCGCGGACGATCTGGCCGCCGTCGCGGACGCGCTGACGAAACAAAAATGAGCCTGCGAAGCAGACCGTTACAGTCATCGACTGCGTAAACCGTGATCTGCCGCGGGAACATGGATGCGTCTATTGTAAAGCCTGGAAAACGCACCGGGAGGCGCAGGCGCCTCCGGGGGCCAGCGGGACAGGGTTGATAAGAGCCTGACGGGAAGGAACGCCTGAACGGGCGTAAAGGAGAAAAAGCGCATGAGCAAGAAAATCGTCGTTGTAAACGCCGGCCCCAGGAAGGGCTGGAACACGGACACGCTGATCACCGAGGCCGCGAAAGGCGCGGAATCCGCCGGCGCGGTAATCGAACGGTTCGACCTGTTCCGACTGGAGAAGTATACCGGCTGCATCTCCTGCTTTGGCTGCAAGAAGGAGAAGAACAAGGGCCGCTGCGTCTGCCGGGACGGCCTGAAGCCGGTGCTGGACGCCATCCGGGAGTCGGACGGGCTGATCGTCGGCTCGCCGAATTACCTGTCAGAGCTGACAGCCTCTTTCCGGGCCCTGTACGAGAGGCTGATCTTCCAGAACCTGACCTATAACCTGGAGACGCCCTGCTGCAATGCACATCCCGTTCCGGTGCTGCTGATCATGACGAGCAACGCCCCGGATACCGGGTATCTGGCGCTTTTGAAGAATTATCAGCAGACTCTGTCGCGCTTTGTGGGGCCGACGGAGCTGCTCGTCAGCGGGAATACGCTCCAGCTGAAGGACTACAGCAGGACCGACTGGCCCTGGACGATGTTCGATCCGGAAGAGAAGCGGCTTCGCCATGAGACAGTCTTTCCACAGGAATGCAGGAAGGCCTTTGAGATGGGCGAGGCACTCGGAGGCGTTTAGTTCACTGCCGCACGATATTGCGGCAGCCCGGCCCGAAGGCGTGTTTCTATAATCGCCCCCCGCATTTTCAGCGTCAATGGTGCAACGGCTCAAATCTTCGATTTGAGCCGTTGCAGTCCGCGAAGCGGACTCGTAAATCATTGATTCCCGGCCTCGCCTGCATTTTCGCGTAACTTTTCCTTGATCTACTGCCAGAAAACCTGCGAAATTTGCAGGCGCGTCTGACGAAAAACCACGCGACAGACGACCATCTTAATCATGTGATGTTTCGTTAAGGAAACGCTGAACAAATCAGCGAAGCCATGAAAAACTATGATATGAGCGGAAGAAATCAGGTTTCAAGGCCAAATAGGGAGGATGGGGCGGCCATTGCCCTGAAATACCTTCCCCCCGCATCCTGGGAGGCGCGGTCGCGGGCGGCGTTGACCACGTCAAAGTTGGCGATCAACAGGTCGGTGATCAGCCTGGATAATTCGCCCCTCTCCGCGTTTTCCTGTAGAATGGCCTTGACCTTCTCCTCCGGCATGCCCTTCCTGTAGGGACGGTCTTCGGTGATGGCGGAAAACACATCCGCGACCGCCATGATCTGTGCGCCGAAGGGGATTTCGCCCTCCTTCAGATGGTAGGGATAACCCTTGCCGTTCAGTTTCTCGTGGTGCAGGGCGGCCCATCCGCGTATCTCGTTGAAACCGGCCACCCGCCCGAGCAACAGGTCGCTGAAGAAGGCGTGTTCCTTCATGACGTTGAATTCCTCGTCTGTGAGCTTGCCGGGCTTTTCAAGTATCTCAGAGGGCGTCCTGATTTTGCCGAGGTCGTGGAGGCTGCCGGCAATCTCCATCATATCGCATTCCTGCGCATTCATGCCCGCGAGCCTCGCCAAAGCGCGCGCGGAAGCCGCGACGCCGGCGGAGTGCATCGCCGTGAACGGGCTTCGGAAGTCGATGATCATTCCGATTAGTTTGGAAACCTGCTTGATGGTGTCAAGCTTGGCCTCGCCCTCCGTCATCAGCTCAACTGCGATTCGGTCGCTGCTGTAGGCCAGCTCCAGCCAGACGTATTCACTGCCCGCCAGCTTCTCCAGGGCTTCCACCGCTTTGGGGGCGTAGAGGTCTCCGGAACCGCGGCGCGCCGCCGCCATGATCCTGTCGACCTGGTTCAGTATTGGGGTATCGGGCTTTATCATGAGGGCCACGTCGTCGGCGAGCTGGATCAGGTTGGACAGGATAAGCGGGTCCTGCACCGTTATGTCAGCCACCTTTTCAACCAGGTCGGAGATCTCCTCGGGCAGTTCCGACTTGTCTATAGCGGGAAGGTGAAGGGGCGCCAGGCGCAATTGCCGGGTTTCCCGATAGGGCGTCTGGCTGTGCCTGACGATGGCGGAGATCGACTCAAAGGCCGGAAAATCCATCAGAATGTTTGCGCTCACCTGCGCGACGTGGTAGCTGGCGTTTTCGATGTCCGTCAGGGAAACCTTCTGCCCATCCACGGCGCCGCCGATGTCGTGGAGATAAGCGGATTGCATGGTCAGAAACTGATGCGCTGTGGGAAGGTTGAGCGCATGGGCCATCTGGTAGGCCAGATAGCTGACCTGCTGATGATGCCTGTGGATCTCCGGGTCCATGATATCGAAGGCGGCATCGACGAGCTGCCACAGGTCCCTCTGTGATACGGTCAGGGAATTGGTATTCACGGGCATGACCTCCATTTGGATTATCGGCGCGGTTGCCGGTTGTGGGGCGACGTATCGCTGCCAGTACAAGAATCGGCCTATGCGTCTTTCCATTATCTATATTACCATAGATTTGCAGGCACGGCAACCGTTTGCCGCCCGCGTCCCTGCATTGCCCGACCTGCGGGACAGGTGCATCTGTCGCCGTTCAATTCGCCCCGGCGCCCTTTCCGGGACGGGAACAGTCAAATAGCGATGCCTGAAAAGCGCTCCGGGAGAAAGCCCCTCGCTTTTCGAGGCTGTCCTTGTGTCGTTTGCTTCAGGCGCTGTGAACGCTTTGGAGGCTTGGATGTTAATATGTGATTAAAATGGTTGGCATTATCCCCCGGGGGAGCTTGCGCAGGGAACGAATGAGCCGTTAGAATGACAGGCAGAGAATTGCTACAGCGATTTGAATTATGAAAAGGAGAAAAGACCATGAAAAAGATCCTTGCGCTCCTGATCGCGATGCTGATGCTGCTTGCCGCGGCGTCCGCCCTGGCCGAGGGCACGCTGGTGTACGGCAGTGGCGACTATACCCGCATCAATCCGGCCATCGACGAGCACGGCGAGATCAACCTGCTCATCTTCAACGGCCTGACCGCCCACGACGCCGACAACAACGTGGTGCCCTGCCTGGCCGAGAGCTGGGATTATGACGAGGCCACCCACACCTATACCTTCCACCTGGTCCAGGGCGTGACCTTCCACGACGGCGAACCCTTCACCGCCGAGGACGTGAAGTTCACTATCGAGGCCATCATGGACCCGGCCAACGAATCCGAGATCGCCTCCAACTACACCGACGTGAAGGAGATCCGCGTGGTGGACGACAACACGGTGGAATTCGAGCTGGAGGGCAACAACGCCGCCTTCCTGGAGTACATGACCATCGGCATCCTGCCCAAACACCTGCTTGAGGGCGAGGACATGCAGACCAGCTCTTACTTCCGCGCCCCCGTCGGCACCGGCCCCTACAAGCTGGAGCGCTGGGACGAGGGCCAGGCCATCACGCTGGTGAAGAATGAGGACTATTTTCTGGGCGCCCCGAACATCGACACGGTGGTGTTCAAGATCGTCGAGGACGACAACGTCAAGGCCCTGCAGCTCAAGTCCGGCGAGCTGAACATGGCCCAGGTCACCCCGAAGGATGCCCAGCTGTTTGAAGGCGACGACCAGTACGCTATCTATCGCATGAAGACCAGCGACTACCGCGGCATACTGTTCAATTTCTGGAATCCCTACTGGCAGGAGAACAAGGACTTGATCCCCGCCATCAACTACGCTATCGACCGCGAGGCGATGATCCAGGCGGTGCTGCTGGGCCAGGGCGACGTGGCCTACGGCCCGCTGCAGCGCAACATCTACAACAATCCCGACGTGGAGCATTACGACTACAACCCCGAGAAGGCGGTAGAAATCCTTGAGTCCATCGGCTGCGAGCGCGGCGAGGACGGCTTCTTCTATCGGGGCGGCGAAAAGATTTCCTTCCCGATCAACTGCCGCGCCGGCGACCAGGTGCGCATCGACCTGGCCCAGATCGCTTCCCAGCAACTGAAGGAAGTGGGCATCGACATGCAGGTGGAGATTCCCGCCTCCGTGGACTGGGGCACGCAGTACGCCTTCCTGATCGGCTGGGGCAGCCCTTTCGACGCT